>JAICXR010000397.1 GCA_025980355.1 Chloroflexota bacterium
CAGAGCGCCGCGAAAGGCGCCGTCATGTCGTTCCCCCAGAGCCGGCGGGAATAGAGCACGCTCCAGGACGAGACGGCGAAGAGGAGCGCCCCGATCACGCCGACGCGGCGGCCGAAGGCGCTGCTGCCGAAGGCGTAACAGGCGGCAATGCCCACGACGTTGAGGAGCGCGATGACCCACGCCGCGGCGAACGGCGACGGCCCAGCCAGCGTGCCCAGCATCGCCAACCACACCTGCGCCGGCCCGTTGTCGATGCCGAGCGTCGAAATCATGCCGACCCAGGGCAGGTGATGCGCCGTCAGGGCGGCCTGGGCGAGTCCCAGCACGATGGCGTCATCACGCCGGTACTGGCCCCAATTCAACTGGGCGCAGCGGAGGATGGCGCCAAGAAAGATGACGGCACCGGGCACCAGGAGCGGCGGGAGGCGGCTCGTCCGCGCCTTTATCGACGCCATGCAGCACGGAGGGAACCCGGCACCGGAGGCGCCGGGCCCCGTCCCCTCACTTCGTCACTCCCGTCACGGTCATGGTATGATCGCCCAGGGTCACCGTTTGCACCGTGATGGGCAGATCGTCCGGCGTCAGGCGCAGGCTGTTAGTGACCTGATCGCTGACCTGACGCACGATGCTCTGGGGCGCAGTGATGCCGCTCGCTTGAACGCTCGTCACCGCGAGGGTGGGGACGCCACCGGTCAGGCCGACGCTCCCCGTCACCGCGACCGGTAGCAGCGTGGGCCCGAGCGACGCCTGCCCGTTCAGGATCACCTTGCCGGGGAGGATCTGGATCGATGGTTGCTGCAAGGGGAAGTCCGCATCGTTCTCCATTTCCGGCACGGCGATGGCGTTGACCTCAGCCTCGCTCAGCGTTAGCGAGACCGGCTGATGGCTGCCGGGCGCCGCGGCGGTCGCCGTGCGCATCGCCACGGCAAGTTTCTGTTTCGCGCTGCTCGCGGCGTTGGCATCCGGCGTCGCGGTCGCGCGCGGCGCTGCCGCCTCAGCGACGACCGGCCCGGTCGCGGGCGCCGGGGCTTGACCGGTGACGGCGCTGCGCCCGCCGGCCAGCCACAGCACGCCGGCGAACAGGACCAAACAGACGGCAAGCGCCGAGACCAGGCCCACCAGGCAGCCGAACGGTGATCTCCTTGGGACGGACTCTTCAAAGCGGCCTCCAGGATCGTCCGGGCGATCGGCGCCGCCACCGTGGCGCCCTCGCCGGCATTTTCCACTAGCACAATAACCTCCACCGTTGGACGATCCGCCGGCGCGAAGGCAACGAACACCGCGTGGGGCTGCTGCGTGCCGCCGACCTGCGCCGTGCCGGTCTTCCCCGCCACCTTCACGCCTGGAATCTGCGCGGCATCTCCGGACCCATTGGCCACGACCCCGACCATGAGGTTCGTCAAGGTGGCCGCCGTGTTGGCATTGATCGCTTGCCGCCAGGGCTGCGCCTCATGGTGGTAGACCATCGTGCCGTTCGGCGTCGTGGCGTCGGCCACGAAATAGGGCTCCATCATGGTACCGCGATTGGCGATGGCGTCGACGATCAGCGCCAGTTGCAGCGGCGTCACCTCCAACTCGCCCTGGCCGAACCCGGTGCTGGCGAGCAGCGGGCCGCTCCAGGGCGTCGCCGGGTCTTTCAGCCGACTGGGCGTGACGAGCAGGCCGATCGGCGGCGCCAGGCCGAAGCCGTACTTGTCGGCGTAGGCGGTGAGGGTCGGCGCCCCAAGGTGGTAGGCCACCTGGGCGAAGACCGCGTTCGCCGACAGTTCCAGGGCCCGCTGAAAATCGAGCTGGGTGGGGATCTGGGGGTTCTCACAGGAGACGTGGAAGCCTTCCACGACCCAGTCGCCGATGCAGGTGAAGGGGGTGGTCGGCGTGACGGCACCGGTTTCCAGGGCGGCACTCGCCGTCACCAGCTTGAAGACGGAACCCGGCGGATACAGGGCCTGGGTGGCGCGATTGAGCAGCACGCGATTGGGATCCGTGCTCAGGATCTGCCAGTTCTGGTCGACGGTGTTCGGGTCGAAATAGGGCTTGCTCACCAGGGCCAGCACGGCGCCGGTGGCCGGCTGAAGCACCAGCACGACGCCCTTGCGGTTGCCCAGCGCCGTATCCGCCAACTGCTGCAGGCCCAGGTCGATGGTCAGGGTGAGGTTGTCCCCGCGGCGCGGCAGGTGCAGGAAGGCGTCCAGCGCCGCCTGGCCGGGCAGGGCGCCCACCTGGCCATCAAGGTACCGATTGAACGACGCCTCCAAATCGGCCTGGCCGTAGCGGACGGTGTCGTAGCCGATGACGTTCGAGAGGCTGTCCTCGGTGTACCGCCGGCTCCCCGGATGCGTCGGGTCACTCTGCGCCAACGGCGCGCCGTGCCGGTCGACGATCGTGCCGCGCACGACCTGCTGTTCCGCCTGGATCGTGCGCGGATTGGCGGGACTGTCACCCACATCAACCGCCCGGATCACCTGCCAGTAGACCAGCGCCCCGGAAAGCACCAGAAAGCCGGCGACGAAGAAGAGCGCGAGACGGTAGACATAGCCCGAGGCCAGGCCGCTCGGGTCATCCCGCCTCAAAACGCACCCGCAATCGGCCGAAGCGCAACGTGTCGCCGGCCTTGACGACGACCGGACGCTCGACCTTGCGCTCGTTGGCCCACGTGCCGTTCGTGCTGCCGGTGTCCGCCAGCCACCAGGCGCCCCGCTCGCGGCGGAGGACGGCGTGGTGGGCGGAGATGAACTCGTCCTCGATGACGAGCGCGTTGTCGTCGGCGCGTCCGATGGTCGTCGTCGCCGCCACCGGGAACGCCTCGCCGGCGTCGGGGCCGCCGCTGGCGCCGTCCACGAACACCACGCGCGGACCGGCACCGGCGGCGCTGCGCTGGGGCGCTTTGCGCAGATCCGCCCACAAGGCCCGGATCACCCAGGCCAGGAAGAGGTAGAGCAGGGCCGCCATCGCCAGCCGGAGCGCGACGAGCACGATCTGGTCGGCGGTCATGGCTCGATGCGCAGCTCCGTCGCGCCCAAACGGATGCGGTCGCCCGGCCCGACGCGCGCGCGCTGGACGCGTTGCCCGTTCACGAACGTGCCGTTGCGACTGCCCAGGTCTTCGATGACGAGGCCGTCGGCACGGTCCAGACGGGCGTGTTCCCGGCTCACGGTGAGGCTGTCCAGGACGACGTCGTTCTCCAGGCCGCGTCCAAAGGTCAATACCTCGCCGACCATGGGCACGCGCTGTTCGCGTCCGCGCTCATCGCGGACCGTCAGCGTGATCGCGTCGCGCGCCGTGTCCGGGAAGACGGACTCCGGCGGACGGACGACCGGGAAAACGCTGGTCCGGGCCAGGGCCGGGGCGTCCTGGGCGTCGAGCCGCTGCGTGGCTTCGGTTTGGCGGATTTCGGCGCTGGCGAGGATGTCGCCGCGGCGCAGGTCCGGGTTGGGCAGCAGTTCGACGGTGACGGCGCCGACGAACTCGTATTTGCGCTGCTGGGCCTGGCGGATCAGGTCCTGGCCGATCTCGTGTTCGAGCTGCAGCAGGAAGGGCTCGCATTGGCGGAAGTCCTGCTCCGCCAGTTGGGCCTGGAACCAGTTCGGCGCGTAGATGCGCCCG
>JAICXR010000098.1 GCA_025980355.1 Chloroflexota bacterium
ACCACGTTGATCGCCGGAGACGACGCTCCCACCCAGTCGGTACGGACGGCCAAGCAACCCAGCCGCCTCTTCCACCTGGCCGGCGCGCACCTGCTCCCGGATCGCGCTGCTGCTGATCGCGCCCGTCGGCGCGCCGTGGCGGGTGATCAGGCGGATTGTTATGCCGCGCGGTTCGGCCAGCGTGCGCAGGAGGGCGACATCGCCGCTGCGGCGGTGCCCGAAGCGAAAATCCTCGCCGACCCAGAGCTCGGCCAACGGTATCGCCGTCGCCAGCTGGTCGACGAACTCGCCGGGCGAGAGCGTGGAGAACGCTTCGGTGAAAGGCAGGCACAGTTGGGCATCGATCCCCAGCGCGGCCAGCAGCGCCGTGCGTTCGGCCTCGGTCGTCAGGTAGCCCTGCCAGTGCTCCGGTCGTAGCACCGCCCGGGGATTGGGCCAGAAGGTGATGGCGAGGCTCGTGCGGCCAGCTTGGCGTGCTGCGGCGACCACCTGCTGTAAGAGCAACCGGTGCCCGAGGTGAACGCCATCGAAGTTGCCGATGGCGGCGACGGCGGGGCGCGACCCATCCGTGTCCGGGAGCGGCTCGCCCAGTTGCAGGATTAGCACAGGATCCTAGCCGCCCGCGCCGCTAGCCAACGGCGACGGCTGTTCTCCCGCCGACCTTGGGGAGGGTGACGCGGAGGGCGGCGAACACCGCGTCCAGGTCCGCCCGGTTCACCCAGCCGACGTGGCCGATGCGGATGATCTTGCCGGCGAGCGCCTGCTGGCCGCCGGAGATGACGATGCCGTGCTCTTCCCGGAGCAACGCCACCAACCGCTTGCCGTCGACGCCGGCCGGGACGTAGGCGGCGGTGACCACGTCCGACGGGTGCCTGCCGTCGCCCATCGGCGGGAAGCCGAGCGCCTGGAGTTGCTGGCGCGTGTAGCGGGCGAGGTCGCGGTGACGGGCGAAGACTGCCTCCTTCCCTTCGGCATCCATCAAACCGAGGGCGGTCTGCACGGAAAAGAGGGTGGAGAGCGCCGGCGTCGTGAACGTCTGGCCCTGGCTCAGATATTGGCGCGCCGTGGCGAAGTCCCAGTAGAAGCGCGGACAACGCGCCCGTTCACTCGCGGCCCAGGCCTTCGGGCTGACCGATACGGCGACGATGCCGGGCGGCGACATGAAGGCTTTCTGGGAGCCGGTCACGGCGACGTCGACGCCCCAGGCGTCGTTCTCGAAGGGGAGCGCGCCGATAGAGCTGACGCCGTCCACCAGGAGGAGTGCCCGACCGTTCACCGCCCGGGAAATCGCGGCGATGTCGTTGGTGACGCCGGTCGACGTCTCGTTGTGGGTGACCAGCACGCCCTTAATCTCGGGATGCTCATCGACGATGACGCCGACGCGCCGGGGGTCCGCCGCCTCACCGAATTCGACGGCATACTTCGTGACCTCGAGGCCGAAGGCCGTGGCGATACTGGCGAAGCGCTCGCCGAAGACGCCGATGGAAACGGCGAGGACGTGGTCGCCCGGAGAAAAGCAGTTGACGACCGCTGCTTCCAGGCCGCCGGTACCGGAACCCGGGAAAATAAAGAGGTCGTTGGTCGTCGCGAACCAGCGCTTCAGCCCGTCGGTCACACTCGCAATCAATGCCGCGAACTCGGGGCCGCGGTGATTGATCATCTGCCGACTGTTCGCCGCGAGGACCTCCGGGGGGCAGGGAGTGGGGCCGGGGATGCGCAAATTCATCGACGCAATGTCCTTCTCAGGGCGTGCCGTCACGCTTCGTGGTGAGTATAACAGCGGCGAGTAGGGCAGGCGGCAGACCGCAGTCGCCCTCCGAATATCGTATTGTCAAAAAGCAAGAGACGAGGGGGCACATGGACGTCCGGATCGTGCGGAGTGAGCGGCGGCAGCGCACGATCAGCGCGCGGCTGGAGGCCGGCGTGCTCGTCGTCCGCCTGCCCGCCGGCATGCCGGCGGAACAGGAGCAGGAGTGGGTCGAGCGCATGCGCCAGCGCGTGCTCGGGCGGCGGCGCAACGACGAACTGAATTCCGACGGCGCGCTGCGCCGGCGGGCGGACGAGCTGAACCGCACCTACTTCGGCGGCGCGCTGCAGATCGCCGATATCCGCTACGTGCCGAACCAGGATGCCCGCTGGGGCAGTTGCACCACCAATCAGGGCACGATCCGCCTCTCCGATCGCCTGGCCGACGTGCCGGCCTGGGTCCGCGACTACGTCATCATCCACGAGCTGGCCCACCTGATCCGACCGGACCACAGCCCCGCCTTCTGGCGGCTGGTGCAGCGCTACAAGCTCACGGAACGGGCGCGGGGCTACCTGATGGCGCTGGGGCTGGACGACCTCGGGGAGCCCACCGGGGCATGACCTCCTGCCCGACGCGGGCCGCGCCCAACCGCTCGTGTACCATAGAGGTCAGGTGCGCACGACGCGCCGTGTGCCGCGTCCGTCGCTGAAGCGAGCGGAGAGGATGTTGGGCCATGCAGGTTGGGGCGCCCCGTGAGCAGACGCCGGGGGAACGGCGCGTCGCGCTGACGCCGGACGTCGTCGCCTTGCTCATCGGGCGCGGGATGGCGGTCGCCCTGGAGGCGTGCGCCGGGGAAGGCGCCGGCCACCCGGACGCGGCCTATCGGGACGTCGGCGCCACAATCCTGGCCGATCGGCGTCGGCTCTATGCCTCGTCCGATGTCCTCGTCCACGTCCAACGGCCCGCCCTCGCCGACGTCGCGGCGCTCCGGTCGGGCTCGGTGGTCATCGGCTTCCTGCAGCCGCTGGTGGCCCTCGACCTCGTCGCGCGACTGCGGGACGGGCGCATCACCAGCTTCAGCATGGACGCGATCCCGCGCATCGCCCGGGCGCAGGACATGGATGCGCTCTCCTCGATGAGCACCGTGTCCGGCTACCGCGCCGTGATCCTGGCGGCTGCCGCCTTGCCGCGCTTTTTCCCGCTCCTGATGACGGCGGCCGGCGTCGTGACGCCGGCCAGGGTGTTCGTGCTCGGCGCCGGGGTCGCCGGCCTCCAGGCGATCGGCACCGCCCGCCGGCTGGGCGCCGTCGTGGAAGCCTTCGACACCAGGCCGGCCGTGAAGGAGCAGGTGGCCAGCCTGGGCGCGCGCTTCGTAGAGGCGCCGTTGGAGGAACACGACGCGGGAACGGCCGGCGGCTATGCCCAGCAACTCAGCGCCGACGCCGAGCGGCGCGAGCGGGAGCTCATCGGCCGGCACGTCGCCGAGGCCGATGTCGTCATCACCACCGCGCTGGTCCCGGGGAAGCGTGCCCCGATCCTGGTGACCGCGGAGGCGGTGGCGCAGATGCGGCCCGGTTCGGTCATTGTCGACCTGGCGGCGGAGGCCGGCGGCAACTGCGCGTTGACCGCGCCGGGTGCGACCCGCGTCGCCCACGGCGTCACGATCATCGGCGTCACCAACCTGCCCAGCGAGATGCCGGCGCAGGCCAGCCAGTTGTACGCCCGCAACCTGGCCAATCTGCTGACGTTCCTCGCGCCGAAGGGGGAACTCCAGTTGGACTTCGGCGACGCCATCACCGCTGGCGCCTGTGTCACGCACGGCGGGGAGGTTATGCATGCCGCCGTGCGGGTGCTCCTCGGCGGCGTAGCGGCGACAACCCTGGCAGCAGAGCGGAGCGATCCATGACAACCCTCGTGATCGGCGCCTATGTCTTCGTGCTGGCGGTCTTCATCGGCATCGACCTGATCGGCAAGGTGCCCCAGATGCTGCACACGCCGCTCATGTCCGGCACCAACGCCATCCACGGGATTGTCCTGGTCGGGGCGATCCTGGTCGCCGGAACAGCCACCGACCGGTTGGGCGGAGCGATCGGGATGATCGGCGTCGTCCTGGCGACGATGAATGTCGTCGGCGGTTTCGTGGTCACCGATCGGATGCTGGAGATGTTCCATGCCCCCGGAGCGACCGGACGACGGCAATGAACGTCCTGCCGGCGCCGCTGGTCGAGGTGGCCTACCTGATCACCGCGGTCACGTTCATCATCGGCATCAAGCGCCTCGGCTCACCGGCGACGGCCCGCTCCGGCAACCAATGGGCCGCCGCCGGCATGCTCCTGGCGATCCTGGCAACCTTCTTCGGACAGCGGCTCGGCAACGGGTTGCTGATCGGCGGTGGCGTCCTGATCGGGGGCGTGCTCGGCGCGGTGTCGGCGCGGCGGGTCAAGATCACCGCCATGCCGCAGATGGTGGCGCTCTTCAACGGTATGGGCGGCGGGGCGGCGGCGCTGGTGGCCACCGGGCAATACCGGCTACTGGCCGCCGGCGGCGGGGCGGTGTCCCGGAGCGCCATCGTCACTATCCTCCTCAGCGCGTTGATGGGCTCGATCAGTTTCTCCGGGAGCCTGATCGCCTTCGGCAAGCTGCAGGAATGGCTTTCCGGCCGGGCGCTCGCCTACCGCGGGCAGCACGTCGTCAACATCGCGCTCATCGTCGTCATCGCGGGACTCGGCGTTGGGCTGCTCGTCGGCGGCGTCCCGACGGTGTTCGCCGCCTACCTCGCGGCGGCCGTGCTGCTCGGCATGCTGGTTGTCCTGCCCATCGGCGGCGCCGACATGCCGGTCGTGATCGCCGTGCTGAACTCCTGCACCGGCCTGGCGGCGGCCGTCACCGGGTTCCTCCTCGGGAACAACGTCCTGATCGTCGCGGGCGCCCTCGTCGGCGCCTCCGGCGCGCTGCTCACCCAGGCCATGAGCCGGGCCATGAACCGCTCGCTGACCAATGTGCTCTTCCGCGGCTTCGGCGCCGCGGCGAGCACTACCCGGGGCGGCGGCGACAAGGCCGGCGCCGTCCACCCGACCACGCCCGCCGATGTCGCCATCATGCTGGCCTACGCCCGCGAGGTGATCGTGGTGCCCGGCTTCGGGCTGGCCGTGGCGCGGGCGCAACACGAGGTCAAGGAGCTCGCCGACCTGCTGACCGAACGCGGCGTGCAGGTGAAATACGCGATCCATCCCGTCGCCGGTCGCATGCCGGGCCATATGAACGTCCTGCTGGCGGAGGCGGACGTGCCGTACTCCGCGCTGTACACCATGGAGCAGATCAATCCCGAGTTTTCCCACGCCGACGTGGCGCTGGTCGTCGGCGCCAACGACATCACCAACCCGGCGGCGCGGAGCGGCAGCGGCAGCCCGATCTCCGGCATGCCCATCCTCGATGTCGACGCGGCGGCGGCCGTGGTGGTGCTGAAGCGCAGCATGGCCGCCGGCTTCGCCGGCATCGACAACGAGCTCTACACGAACCCGAAGACGCGCATGCTCTTCGGAGACGCCCGAGCCTCCCTGGCAGCCTTGATCGCCAACGTCAAGCAGGTGTGATCGCCAAAAGCCTCAGGCGATCTGCGCGCCGGGACCGGTGACCACCCGGCCCAGGTCGTCGAGGTGGCGGCGGAGACGCGCCATGGCCTGGCGCAGGACACGCGTATTCGGTTGGAAAAGGGGGCCCTGGCCGATATCGCCGACGAGCTCGTCCGTCGCCAGGGCGGCCCGCTGCAGGTGCGCGTAGGCCTCGGCGTACCGGCGCCGGCAGCGCCGGGCCTGCCTGTCGTCGTGATGGTTGGCGTTCGGTGTCGGCACCGTCACGTCCAGGTAGGCGAGTGCATCCAGCAACAGCCGGAGCGACTCCAGCAGGCGCAGCCGGTGCCCGTTGCCGGTCAGCCCGGGATCGACCTGGGCGAGCTCGGCCGCCGCCTGCCAGCAGGCGCCGATCTGCGTCCGCGCGTCGGCGGTGGTGGCGAAGAACGTCGTCGCCCGCCACGGCGTCGGCGCCTGCGCCCCTTCACGCTCCAAGAGAACGGCCACGGTCCACCTCCTCGTCTTCAATGGCGGCGCGGCGTTGACGCCGTGTTCGCCGCCCACCCGTCCCCTCTACCCTTCAGGTATCCGGTATGGAAGTGAATATGGCACCACCTCCACGTCAATACTGGGTAAACGGGGCGAAAAGTCTGTTCCCAGCGATTGAGCATCCCATCGCCGGATGAGATCGCGGTGAGACCGGCGACGCGCATCGGATGGCACACTACAGGCAGAAGGGGAAATGGGCGGACCGCCAACACGACGCGACGCCTGCCGGCCCGGACGGAGGGGGAGAGTATGAGCCGTGGCATCCTGGTCCCGTTCGACGGGTCGGCGCTTGCCGGCCGCGTCGTGCCGTACGCGCAGGAACTGGCAAAAGCGTGCGACGCCGACTTGGTGCTCGCGCATGTGTCCGCCGGTGAACCGGAGGAAGTGCGCCGGGGCGCACTGCAACGCCTCGCCGCGCTGCGCGACCGGTGCGCCGCCGAGCACCTGCGGGTCCATATGGTCGTCGAAGAAGCGGCTCCGGCCACCGGCATCACCGCCGTGGCGGACCGCCATGACGCCGGCATGGTGGTGATGACCACGGTCGGGGAGTCCGGTCCGTCGCGTTGGGTACTGGGCAGCGTGGCCGAACAGGTGGTGCGGCGCAGACGCGTTCCGGTGCTGCTCATGACGCCCCGCGCGCTCGATGCCGGCACGCCGGCGCGCCTGTACCAGGGCATCATCGTGCCCGTGGACGGTTCCGAGCTGAGCCGTCAGGTCTACCCGGTCGCCCGGACCCTGGCCGGACACCTCGGCGCCCCGATCACCTTCATCCAGGCCCTGGAAGACGCCTTGTTCAGCGTCTTTCCCGATCATATGTCCCGCGCCGAACGAGAAGAGCTTCGCGCCCAGATTGCCCAGCGCATCCTCGCCGGGTTGCAGCGTCGGGCGTCGGAGTGGGCGGCAGCGGGACTGAAGGCAGAGGCGGCGATCGTCTCCGGCCCGGCGGCGGCGGCGCTCTGCGATATCGTCGCCGCTCGCAACGCCGGCGGCCTGGCGATGGTCAGCCATGGCCGCGGCGGCTACGGCGGTCAGGCGCTCGGCAGCACCGCGCTCGCGGTCTTGCGCCGCGCCACGGTGCCGGTCCTGCTCGGTGCCGTGCCGAAGCAAGACCCCTATCTCCTCGGCGGTTCGGCGGATCGTGGCCCCCGAGTTGCGTCGTAGGACGCCGAACGGAAAGGGACGGGAACGAGTGGGCGGAGTACCGACGGTGGCGCCGCGAGAGCAGTCGTCCACCGTGCCATTCCAACTGGAGCGGCTCGGCCTGCTGATGGAAGCGGACCCGTCGCGTCAGGTCGAGGCCTGGGGGGTGCTCAACCCGGCGGCCGCGCGCGGGCCGGATGGCGAGCTCTATCTCTTTCCCCGCCTGGTTGATGAGCGCAACTACTCCCGCATCGGTCTCGCCCGGGTTCGCTTCGGACCACACGGTGACCCCGTTGGCGTGGAACGACTGGGCGTGGTGCTGGAGCCATCCGCCCCGTACGAGCTGCGCCCTTCGGAGGAGACCGGTGGCTGCGAGGACCCGCGGGTGGTCCACGTGGCGGCGCTCGGCCACTATCTGATGACCTATACCGCCTGGGGCGACCGGGGGCCACGGCTGGCGGTCGCCGTGTCGAAGGACCTGCGGACCTGGCGACGGCTTGGGCTGCTCGAGTTCGGTCCTGCGCCCGATCCCCACTACGGTGTGGACTTCCAGAGTTACGACAACAAGGACGGCGTGTATTTTCCGGAGCCGGTGGCCGGCCCGGATGGGGAGGAGGCGCTGGCGATCTTGCATCGTCCCGTTTACGGTAACAACGTGCCGAAGGGCGTGGACGACCCTCGCCCGAGCGTCTGGCTCTCCTATTGCCGGTTGGCGGACGCACGCCACGACCTGCGCAACCTGGTGAAGCTGGCCGAACACCACCTGCTGATGACGCCTGCCCAGCCCTGGGAAGCGTTACGGATCGGCGCCGGTACGCCGCCGCTCCTCACGCCGCACGGTTGGCTCGTGATCTATCACGGCGTTGCCGGCAACCCGGCGCCGGTCCCGCGGGAACTGCAGCCGGTGGAGTACTGTGCGGGCGCGCTCGTGCTCGACCGCCGCGACCCGCGTCGCATCCTCTACCGTTCGCCGGCGCCGATCTTGTGCCCGGAAACCAGCGCGGAGGTGGAAGGCCTGGTCCCCAACGTGGTCTTCCCCACCGGCGTCGATCCGCGCGACAATGGGCGCGTCGACGTGTATTACGGCATGGCCGACCTCCGCATCGGCGTGGCGTCGCTGCAGGTACCGACTTTCTTGCCCGTAGAGGAAGAACATCGAGAGGCGCAACGGATAATGGCGGCGGCATCGGGGTGATACACTCCGGCCGGTGGTACGGCGTGCAGACGGCGCCAGGATCGCCACGCCGAGAGAAGGAGGACGCCGTGAGCGTGCCGAGCAGCGCGACGATACCGGAAAAGCCCACCAAACAGCAGCGACCGCGGGGCAGCTTCGAGCTTTCGCTCAAGTTTGGGGGCGTCGAGTTGACGATTAAGGGCTGGCAGGGCCTGGTGACCGTTGTCGTGAGCGTGCTCGTGGCGACCGCCCTCGCCCAGGAGCTGCGCCTCCCCCCCGCCCGCCGCACCTGGCACGGCCGGGTCTACCGTTACGTTCCCTACGACTTCCGGCTGCCGACGCTCCGCCGGCTCCGCGACTCCGTGTGGGACCCGAAGAACCCCGGCCTGTTCACCGACAAGCCGTTGGGCATCGGTTGGAACATCAACCTCGCCCGCCTGCGTTCGGCGATCATGTCGTAGACGAAAACGACGAGGAGGGCCGCGACTGCGGTCTGCGGCCCGACCCCTCTTTCACGCTGACCAGCGCAGCACCACCCGACCCGGCGTGGCCGCCGCTCCGACCGCCTGGCGCGTCACGATCGCCGACTGGACGTCCGACCCGTCGTGGCCCACCAGGATGAGCCGGCTATAGCCCTGGCTATCGAGCGTGAAGCGGCCGCTCGCTTCGATGCTGCCATCGGCACGTTGTAGCCAGCCGAAGTACGCTTCGCCGGCTGGCGGAGCCGGCATGAACTCGACGACGAGCACCTCGGTCCGGATGCCGGGCCGGTGGTACCAGTGCCCGTGCGCCTGGTCGCCCAGCGGAATGACCTGCTCCAGCCGCTGCACGGTCGTCTCGGTGCTGGTCAGGAGCGCCAGACCCTGTCCGTCCAGGGCCAACTGCGCCTGGGCGACACGCAGTTGCCCCTGTTGCTGGACCGAATGGGCGGCAAGCCCGGCGACGATGATCAGCACCGCCGCGGCGGCGAGGAGCATACCGGCAA
>JAICXR010000192.1 GCA_025980355.1 Chloroflexota bacterium
ATCTGGCCCAGCTGCGCGTACTGCTTGACGAACCGCGCCGTCGGGCCCTGCCGCAGCCCCATCGCGTCCTGCCAGACGAGCACCTGGGCGTCGCAGTCCGGCCCGGCGCCGATCCCGATCGTGGGGATGCGCAGCGCCGCCGTGACCTCGGCGGCGAGCCAGCCCGGCACCAGCTCCAGCACCAGGGCGAAGGCGCCGGCGGCCTGCAGGGCCAGGGCGTCGGCGAGCAGCCGCCGGGCGTCGCCGGCCGTGCGGCCCTGCACCCGGTAGCCGCCGAAGCGGTGGACCGACTGGGGCGTGAGGCCGAGGTGGCCCATCAGCGGGATGCCGGCGTCGACGACGCGGCGGACGCTCTCCGCCACCGCCTGCCCGCCCTCCAGCTTGACCGCCGTGGCGCCGCCCTCTTGCAAGAGACGCCCGGCGCTGCGCACCGCCGTTTCCGCGCTCGGCTGGTAACTCATGAAGGGCAGGTCGGCAACGACCATGGCCCGCCGGGCGCCGCGTGCCACGGCGCGCGTGTGATGGAGGATGTCGTCCAACGTCACCTGGACGGTCGTCTCCAGGCCGAGAATAGTCGTGCCCAGCGAGTCGCCGACCAGGAGGGCCGGCACGCCGGCCTCGTCGGCGGCGCGGGCCGTCGGATAGTCGTAGGCGGTGACCATGGCAATCGGCTCGCCTCGCCGCCGCATACTGCGGACGTCCCGCACGGTGACCCGCCGCGGCGCACCCGAAACCGGAGCCATACGCCCAGGACCCTTTCATCTATCGCGTGAGAAGTATAGTGGAGGAACCCTCTCTCTGGCTTCGCCATCTCTCCCCCAATCCTGGGGGAGAGCCAGAGTCGAGCGATTGGTGGTCCATCTCGAACAGTGACGGACGCCGAGATGCCAAGCAGGAAACAGTCGTCCCATCCGCGTTCCTCTCCCCCAAGCTTGGGGGAGAGGTCAGGAGAGAGGGCCCGCAAAGCGAACCTATACAATCCCCCGTCGCCATGCCATGATGATGTGGGGCTGCAACGTCCCGTTGCGGGCGGCTCTCGATCATGGGGGGCGGTGATGGCGATGCTGTACGGCTCGGACTATCAGTCGCCGGAGCAGGTGGACAGCCGGCTGCTGCGGCGCTATCGGCGCGACGTGATGTTCGTCGCCGCCCGACCGCAAGAGGTGGTGGCCGCCGGCCTCGTCGCCGGGTTGGTGGTCGTGCCGGTGCTCCTGGTGGTGGGGAGCGTCGTCGTCTTCCTCTTCTCGATCATCTTCAACGGGTCGACCCCGGACGGTGGTCCCCCGGTGGGGGGGGGGCTCACCGGCGTGCCGCCGACGCCCACCAGCGGGCACGATCTCATCCTGGTCGTCGGGGCGATCATCCTGACGCTCGTCATCGCCGGCGGCCTCAGCGCGGCGCTGCGCCGGTTCGACTATAAGCGGCAGGGCGGGCTGCAGTTCTACCTGCACCATCCGCGCAGCGCGATCGGCCTGGCCGGCTTCTTCACACCGGTCACGCTGATGACGGTAGTCGGCCTGCTCATTAAGTCGCGGGAAACGTCGCCTGCGCTGCTCACGGCCGGGCAGGTGGCCGCCCCGTCCATGCTGGACCGAGGCGTGGTGTACGTGTTCCTGGGCATCCTCGTCTCGATGCTGCTCTACCTCGTCTGGGAGAGCTTCTTCCCCGTGATCCTGCCGACGCTGAGCGACCTCGACGTGGACGCCGAGGTGGCGCGCCGGCAACGCGAAGACCGCGAACGCATCCGGGCCGAGGAGGCGGCGCTCCGCAGCCGGAAGCTTGCGTGATTAGGTCTTTTGTACTAAACTGTGAAGGGATCGGGAAAGAGAAGGAAACGCCATCGTGACGCCGCGCGAGCGCCTGGTGCTGGTGGATGGCAACGCCCTCGTGCATCGCGCCTTCCATGCCATCGGGCCGCTGATGACCTCGCGCGGCGAACTGGTCAACGCCACTTTCGGCTTCGCCTCCATGCTGCTCACCAGTCTGCAGATGATCAAACCGGACTGCGTGGCCGTGGCCTTCGACATGGCGGCGCCGACCTTCCGCAAGGTCCAGTTCGACGCCTACAAGGCGCACCGTCCGCATATGCCGAGCGAGCTGGCGGGGCAGTTGCCCCGGGTCCGGCAGATTGTCGAAACGCTGGGCATCCCGATCTACGAAACGACGGGGTTCGAAGCGGACGATGTCCTGGGCACCCTGAGCGTCCAAGCGGTGGAGCAGGGACTCGACGTCACCATCGTGACCGGCGACCTCGATGCGCTCCAACTGGTGAACGACCATGTCACCGTACTCATCAATCGCCGTGGCGTGCAGGACACCATGCAGTACGACCCGGCCGCCGTCCGGGAGCGTTTCGGCTTCGCGCCGCTGCAACTGCCGGATTACAAGGCACTGGTCGGGGACACGTCGGACAATATTCCCAAGGTGCCGGGCATCGGCGAGAAGACGGCCAGCGACCTCGTGGCCCGCTACGGCGATGTCGAAGGCGTGCTCGCCCACCTCGATGAGGTCAAGCCGCGCAACGCCGAGGCGCTGCGGGAAATGACCGAGCAGGTGCGGCAGAGCAAGGTGCTGGCGACGATCCGGCGCGACGCCCCCGTCAGCTTTGATCGCGACCGCTGCGTGCTGGCGCGCTACGACCGCGATCAGGCGAAGGCGTTGCTCCTGGAGTTGGAGTTCCGCAGTTTGCTCGGGAAGCTGCCGGCCTCGGAGGACGACCCGGAGGAGGTCGTCGAAGCCCCGACCGCCGGCCGTCAGGTTGTGGCTCCGGCGACGCTCGGCCAGGCCTCGCTGTTCCCCGAACTGGCGGTTCCCGCCGCCCCGGCCGCCAGGCCCGAAATGGATGCCTCGCTCGAATACACGATCGTGCGGAGCGAGGAGCAACTGGCGACAATGCTGGAGCGCCTGCGGCAGGCCACGGCGATCGCCTTCGACGTGGAGACGACCGCTCCCGACGAGATCACGTCGGAGCTGGTCGGCGTCTCGCTGTCGCCCGCATCCCACGTCGGCTTCTACATCCCGGTCGGGCACCATCCGGAGGCCCTGGTCGGCGCGGACGGCGCCGTCGAGGGCCAACTGTCGCCGGAGCAGGCGCTGCCGCTCTTGCGGCCGCTCCTGGAAGACGCCGGGACGCCGAAATATGCCCACAACGCCAAGTTCGACATCACCGTGCTGGCGCGCTACGGTGTCCATGTCCAGGGACTCGTCTTCGACACCATGGTGGCGGCCTACTTGCTCAACCAGCGCGGGCTCGGCCTCAAGGACATGGCGCAGCGCGAGCTCGGCGTGGAGATGACCCAGATCACGGACCTGATCGGCAAGGGCAGCAAGCAGATATCGATGGCCGACGTGCCAGTGGACGCCGCCGGCTACTATGCCTGCGCCGACGTGGACCTGACCTACCGCCTCGTCGCCCACCTGGAGCCCCAGCTCCGGGCCCAGGGACTGGACCGCCTGAATCAAGAGATCGAAGTGCCCCTGATCGGCGTGCTTTCCGAGATGGAACTGGCGGGCGTGGCGATCGATCTGGCACAGCTTCAGGAGCTTTCCCGCGACCTTGGTGCCAAGCTCTTCGCCCTGGAACGCGAGATCGTGGCGCTGGCCGGCCATCCCTTCAACATCAACTCCACGCAGCAACTGGCCAAAGTGCTGTTCGAGGAGCTCAAGCTGCCGTCCGGGGCAAGGACCAAGACGGGCTACTCCACCTCGTCCGACGTGCTGGAGCAGTTGCGCGGCCGCCACGAGATCGTGGCGAAGGTGATGGAATACCGCGAGCTGATCAAGCTGAAGTCGACCTACGTGGACGGCTTGCCGGCCCTGATCAACCCCCGGGACGGGCGGGTCCACACCTCGTTCAACCAGACCGTCGTGGCCACCGGCCGGCTCAGTTCCACGGACCCCAACCTCCAGAACATCCCGGCCCGCAGCGAGCTCGGCCGGCTAATCCGGGCGGCCTTCGTGCCGGGGCGGCCGGGCTGGCTGCTGCTGGCCGCTGACTACTCGCAGGTGGAGCTGCGGGTGCTGGCCCATCTCTGCCGCGACCCGGCGCTCCTAGCCGCCTTCCTCGCTGAGCAGGACATCCACAGCGCCACCGCTGCCAAGATCTTCGGCGTCGAAGCGGACGCGGTGACGCCGAATCAGCGCCGCATCGCCAAGGTCATCAACTTCGGCATCCTCTACGGCATGGGCGGGCAAGCGGTCGCCCGGCAGGGGGAGGTGTCGCGCCAGGAAGGCGACGCCTTCATCGCCCAATACTTCGCCACCTTCCCCCAGGTCCGGCAGTACATCGAGCTGACCAAGCGTGAGGCGGTGGAACAGGGCTACGTGACGACGATCACCGGTCGCCGCCGCACGATGCCAGAGCTGCAGGACCCGCGCCGCGAAATCCGCGCCGCCGGCGAACGCGCCGCCGTCAATGCCCCCGTCCAGGGCAGCGCCGCCGACATCATCAAGATCGCCATGGTCCGCCTCCAGCGGCAGTTGTGCGAGCGTCAACTCGCCAGCCGCATGATCCTGCAGGTCCACGATGAGCTCGTCTTCGAAGTGCCGGAAGCGGAGGTTGCCGCCGTCGCCGACCTGGTGCGCACGACGATGGAATCGGCGATGGAACTGGCGGTGCCCCTGAAGGTCGAGGTCAAGGTGGGGAGCAACTGGGCGGAGCTGCGGGCGGTGGAAGAAGCAGTGCCTACCCTTGCCCACCGTTGACGCGCCTGGTGGGTTCCTCGGCGGCGGATCAAGTGACAGCCCGGACTGCTGTTTGGTCGCCACTAGCGGTTGATGAGGATCAGGATGCCGGCAACCAGCGCCAACAAGGGCATGATGGTGGCCCGGTACGGGATGGTGATGGAGAGAAACGGCATGAGGCCGGTCAGTATCAGCCAGATACCCAGGACCAGGAACCCTTTGCTCTGCGTCGTCTTCATGACTCCTCACCTTCCGGTTGGGACAGCAGGCGGCTGCGCACCGCCGCCGCCAGGCGTTCCGCCTCCACCACGGGCGCCAGGTCGTTGCCCGCCCGCGCCGCGCTGAGCAGGGCGAACACGGCCGGGCCGCGTTGCTCCGGTGGTGTGTCCCCCCGGCGCGGGATCAGGTGGAAGTGGATGTGGGCGAAATGCTCCGCTTCCGAGAACTGGCAGAGATAGACTTTCGTCGGCTGCATGACCGCGTCCATCGCCCGCGTGATGCGCCGGACCAGCGGACCGAAGGCGGCCGCTTCGTCGCCGCTGAGATCGGCCAGGGCCTCGACGTGGCGCAACGGCTTGAGCACGAGCCAGCCCGCCATGGGAATGGGCGCGAGGATGTGCTCCAGGCGCCAGAGCGCATCTTCGTAGATGACACCGCCCGGCGCCGACAGCTCGCCGCGATTGGCGCGGCAGGTGCCGCAGGAGGCGTCCGGTTCGGTATCGTTCACGCTAATTCTCCCGAGAGATGGCCCCGTCGGCAGGCCGCCCGCTGTCCGGAAGGGTACCGCACTCTACTACGTCGGCCTTACCAGGCGAGAGCATCACCGCCGGCGAACGTAGCGGAAGACACGCGCCACGGGAAGAGAAAGGTCGGGAAAGAGCGACGAAGTCAAGGTATCCGCCTCCCGCAAGAGGACCGGATCGCCCAGCTCCCCCCGACGATCTCACACGTTCGGTCACCGTCGTTAGCATCGCCATCCACCTTCTCCGCGTCAGTGTGTCCGACGTCATTCCCTGCCTGAGGACCATTGAGTAGTGTCACACGCTAGCGTCCTCGTGCCGGGGCGAGGTGCGCGGGCCACTCCGCGTATCTACTGCTCCCCGGGTCGTGCCGCGCTGCCAGGGACTGTCGTCAGCCAGCCAGCGATGTCGGCAACGACCGACGGGTCCATGTGTTGCGCCGGTTCGTACTCCGCTGGCGCCGACGGTCCGGTACCGCAGAAGAAGAAATGGTTATCGGACGCGTAGATACGGATCGTCACGTCCCGGCGGTGGGCGAGGCCGTCCTCCCAGCGCGCGAGGTCGTCGGCCAACGTCACCTGGTAGTCGCGGCCGCCCTGGAGGATGAGCATCGGCCGCTCCAACGCCGCAGCGGCCACGACCGGGTCGTAGGCGCGTAGGTACAGCCAGTACGCGGCGGGCACGCCGAAGGGCAAGTCGCTAGCCGGCGTCGACGGCGAGAGGTCGGGGCTATCGACCAGCCTCGCCTGCTCGCTCATCGTGTCGATGGCGGGTTGGGATGCGGCGGCCGTCTCGGGGTTGAGCGAGGCGAGGTAACGGAACTGCCGAACGGCGGCCCAATGCAGCGGCTGGGTGCCGCCGGCCAGGATGACCAGCCCGGCGACCGAGGGCTCGCCAGCCGCGATGCGCGGGGCGACGGTGCCGCCCAGGCTGTGGCCGAGCAGGAAGACCCGCCCGGCGTCGACGGCGGGGTGCTGGCGGAGCAGGCGGACGGCCGCGACGGCGTGCGGCAGGTACTCGTCGACCGCGGTAAAGTCGGGCGCCTGCTTGACCTCACTCGGATGGGCGTACGTGACTTTGTCGAAGCGCAGCACCGCCAGGCCGCGGCTGGCGAGTCCCCACGCCAGGTCCTTGAATGGCTTGTTCCGGCCCATCGTCGCGTCGCGGTCGTTTGGCCCCGAACCGCCGAGCAGCACGAG
>JAICXR010000301.1 GCA_025980355.1 Chloroflexota bacterium
ACAACTCCACCAGTTCGTCGTGCACGAGCTGGACGACCTTTTGGGCCGGTGTCAGCCCGGCGCCGACCTCCAGCTCCAGCGCCCGCTCGCGCAGTTTGCCCGTGAAGTCTCGCACCACGCGGAAGTTGACGTCCGCCGCGATCAGGGCGCTCCGCACCTCGGCCAGGGCGGCATCCACGTCCTCCGGCGTCAGGCGCGACTTGCCGCGCATGGACTCGAAGGTCCCCTGGAGGCGCTCGCTCAGGCTTTCAAACATGCAAAATTCTCACCATGCCCGCCGGAGCGGGCGAATGCGACGTGACTGCCTATCGTACCACCGAACCGCCTCGCCTCCGCATGTGCCAGCCCGGCCATCGCCAAGCCGGTCCGCACCGCGCGGGCGACGAGCATGGCCCGAATGCCTGCCCGAGTGGGCGCGAGACTTGACAGCCGAAGCGGGGACACTAGCATTTGCGATTGGACGGCGGGCCTGTTGCAGTAGGCATTGGCGCCGTGGAGGAAAGGAAATGGGTCAATGGCAGATGGTCCCCTGAGCCGGCGCGACCTGCTCGGGCGTTTGGCGGCGATCGCCGGGGCCGGCCTCGTGGCCGCCGGGTGCGGCGCTGCATCGGTCCAGTCGCCCTCGGCGTCCGCCAGTTCCAGCGTCGCAGCGAGCAGCCCCGCCGTCGTCGCGAGCAGCACGACTGCTGCCTTGAGCAGCACGACGGCGGCCGCCAGTACCTCGCCCGCAGCGACCGCCGCGAGCGCGACGACCACAAGCGCGACAGCCACGGCGAGTGCCTCGTCCGCGACCGCCGTGGCGAGCGCCACGACGAGCAGTGTCGCGCCGGAATCCATCAAAGTAGCGCCGGGGACGCTCAACTGGTGGCCCGGCTGGCCCGGTACCTACATGCGCGATGTCGCCAACGCCTTCATGAAGGAGAACCCGACGATCAAGGTCGAGCCGGTCCTGTTCTACCCGGACAACACCAAGCTCGTCGCCGCCATCGTCGCCGGCACCGGCCCCGATGTCGTGTCGGACATCGGCTACTACAACTTCATCGAACGGGGCGCGGTGCTGCCGATCGACGACATGCTCAAGACGGAGAAGATCTCGACGACCGACGGTGACATCCGGGCCGCCAACTGGAACGCCTTCCACTGGAAAGGGAAGTACTACGGCGTGCCGGCGGTGGACACGGCCGGTCGCGGGGCGTTGGGTTACAACGTCGACCTCGTGCAGGCGGCGGGCCTGGACCCGGACCAGCCGCCCCAGACGTGGGACGACGTCTATCTCTGGCACCAGAAGCTCACCAAGAAGGACTCGGCGGGGAATCTGACCCAACTGGGCATGGACCCTTTGTTCAGCCGGGCGAACGCCACGAGTGACGGCGATACTTGGCTCTGGCCGGAGATGTGGGGCTTCCACTACTTCGACGTCAACACCATGAAGTACGACATCGACCGCTCGGAGACCATGGACTTCTACGCGACGATCCAGAAGTTCTATGATCTCTCGGACCCCGACAAACAGGCTGCCTTCCAGAAGGTCTACACGAAGAGCTACGGCGCGTTCGGCATCGGCAAGCAAGCCATGGGCATCACCTATCCCTCCGGCCCGGGCGTGATCCACACAATCAACCCGAACGGCAAGTACAAATGGACCTGGCCGCCCGTACCGACGAGCCGGAAGGGGATCAAGATTCAGAGCGCCGCCGGGCACGCCCAACTGCTGGTGAAAGGAAGCAAGCTCACCGACGCTGGTTTCAAACTGGCGCTGTTCGTGGCCGGCAAGACGGCCAGCGACATCCTCTTCGACCAGGTCGGCTGGGTCGGCCCCAGCAAATCGTGGCAGAAGTCCATGGACCTCAGCAAGTTCCCCGCGGACGTCCAGCAGGGCATCCAGTTCTTCAGCACGTCGCTGGACGACGCCAAGGAGATCTGGACCGCCGAGATGGACCCCGAAGACGAGTTCCTGGGATCGAAATGGCGCGGCCTCGCGAGCCAGGTCAATAAGCACTCGATTGACCCGAAAACGGCCGCGCAGCAACTGCAGTTCATGATGACCACCCAACTGAATAGCGAGAACGGCGCGTTCAAGTAACGAAACTGAAGCTGTGATAAGACCAGGGACCAGGAGATAAATCTCCTGGCTGAAAGCACCCCGAGGGTGCTTGATCCCCGGCGGGGCTGCCCGATTTTAGCTACGGTGCTCCGGTGGAGCAGACCCACAGGGGCTTCGTCGCTTTAGCCGGGGGATTCATCCCCCGGACGCACCGCCGCTGTGCGTTCAAAGACCGGTTTCAGCGCCGGGTACAGCGCCCGGTAGATGGGGTACTGCGCGGCGTAGATAGCCACGTGGCCGGGGATCGGGTCGATCCGGCTGTCCAGGCGAGTCCAGGCGTCGCAGGCGGCGGGGACGGACGCGTAGAGGCCGTGCCCGACGGCGGCCAGGAGCGCGGCGCCGTAGGCCGGTCCCTCCTGGGCGTGCACGGTGACGACGGGCGTGCCGAAGATGTCGGCCTGGATCTGGCGCCAGAGCGCGCTGCGGGCGCCGCCGCCGGAGGCGCGCACCTCCACGACCGGCACGCGCATCTCACGCAGGATTTCCAGGCTGTCGCGGAGGCTGTAGACCACGCCTTCTAGGACGGCGCGCAGCAGGTGGGCGCGGGTGTGGCGTCCGGTGATGCCATACAGGACGCCGCGGGCGTTGGCGTCCAGGTGGGGCGTGCGTTCGCCCATGAGGTAGGGCAGCCAGTGCAACCCGTCGGCGCCGGGCGGGACGGTCGCGGCTTCGGCGGTCAGGAGCGCATAGGGGTCGCTGTGCATGCGCTGGGCGGTCGCCGTCTCGGCCGCCGCGAACTGTTCGCGCCACCAGCGCAGCGAGAGCCCGGCCCCCTGCGTGACGCCCATGACGTGCCAGGCGCCGGGGACGGCGTGGCAGAAGGTGTGGACCCGCCCACCGGGGTCCAGCGCGATCTCGGCGCTGTGGGCGAAGACGACGCCGGAGGTGCCGATGGTGGAGCTCACCATCCCGGCGCGGACGATGCCGTTACCCACGCCTCCGGCTGCCTGGTCGCCGCCGCCGCCGACCACCGGGATCCCCGGCCGGAGGCCCAACTCGGCGGCGACCGTCGCCGAGAGGCGGCCGGTGATGGCGGGCGAGTCCACCACGTCCGGCAACCAGGTCGCGGGGATCTCCAGCGCCGCCAGCATCTCCGCCGACCAGCGGCGGTGGCGGACGTCGAGGAGCAAGGTGCCGGAGGCGTCGGACACCTCAGTGGCATAGTCGCCGGTAAGGACGAAGCGCAGGTAGTCCTTCGGTAAGAGCGCCTGCCTGGCGCGGGCGTAGATCTCCGGTTCGTGCTCGCGCACCCAGAGGATTTTGGGCGCCGTGAAGCCTTCCAGCGCCGGGTTGCAGGTCAACTGGATCAGGCGTTCCGCCCCTACCGTGGCGGTAATCTGCCGGCATTGGGCGGTGGTACGTTGATCGCACCAAAGGATCGCCGGGCGTAAGACCTGCCCTCGGGCGTCCAACAGCACCAGACCGTGCATCTGGCCGGTCAGCCCGATCGCCAGGACGTGCGGGTGCCCGGCGGTGGCAAGCGCCGTCCGCACCGCCTGTGTTGTCGCCGCCACCCAGTCCGCGGGGTCCTGCTCCGCCCAGCCTGGGGAGGGGGTCGCCATCGGGTAGTCGCAGGAGGCGCTGACAACCACGTCGCCGGCGGGGGCGACGAGCAAGGCACGGGCGCCGGTCGTGCCGACATCGATCCCTAAGAGCGCCTCGGAGGTGTGCCCCTGCGCCATTTCTGCCTCCTTGCGGTCGCGACCGCCGGCCCTTCACCCCGCTCCTGCGGATTGTAGGGGGCAACGAGCGGCTGGTGCAATTCTTGCGTTAGTCGCCTAGTGCGGGGCACGCTTCCCCATGGTTGCGCGAGGAAACCCGGTGCGGGTACCCTTGGCGCGCCGAGGAAGCTGGCGATTTCGGTGTACGTGGCCCCGAAAAAGGAGACCTGTGCAGCGCCGGCTCGCGTGTTTGCCCACGTCGCGGCTGTTGCCGCACGATAGTCCGCGCTTGCTGCTCATCATGCGCTTGCCGTTGGGCGACACGCTGTTCGTGACGCCGACGATTCGTGCCCTTCGTCAACGCTATCCGGGCGCGCAGATCACGGCGCTGGCCGCCGGCGCGAATGCGCCGCTCCTCGCCCACAACCCGGATCTGGACGACACGATCGTGCTGCCGTTCCATCGCGACTGGCGGGGCGGGGGCGCCCTGCCGGCGACGTTGCGCTTGCTGTTGCATCGCCGCTATGACCTCGCGCTCTGCTTCAGCACGCCCAGTCTCGGTTGGCTCCCCGTCGCCTGTGGCATCCCGCGGCAGGAATTCCCGGACTATCTGCCGTTCTGGTGGTGCTGGCCGCAGGACTTTTCCGAGTGGAACGGGCGGCATGCGGTCGAACTGTATGCCACCGCCGCTCGCCGGCTGGACCTACCGCCCCTGGAACACCGGACGCACGTCCGGCTGACGCCGGCCGAACGCGCCGGCATGGCCGGGTTGTTGCACCAATTGCGCCTGAACCGGGCTCCGCTGCGGATCGCCGTCCATCCGGGCAGTGGCGCGGCGCCGGCCCAGAAACGCTGGCCGCTCTGCCGCTTCGCGGAGGTGGCGCGCACCCTGGTGGCGCAGACGGGCGCCCAGATTATCGTCGCGGGCGGCCCATCCGAGGCGGCGCTGGCGACCCAATTATGCTGCGTCATCGGGCCGGCCGCGATCTCGCTCGCCGGCCGGCTCAACCTGCGCCAGAGCATGGCCCTCTTCGCCGCCTGCGACCTCTTTGTCGGCAACGACTCCGGGCCACTCCACCTGGCCTCGGCGGTCGGCACGCCGGT
>JAICXR010000179.1 GCA_025980355.1 Chloroflexota bacterium
CAAAACCTTTGCAACGTTGCGGCGCATGAACTGCGAGGGCCATCCCGGCCTGCGCTATACTCCCGCCACGTCGCCCGGGCCTTCCACAATTGGGCGGGAGGCGGCGACAGCGAACGGAGGGAGATCACAGTGGTTGGCACGTCCGCGCCCAAGATCGGTCGCCGGGAGCTACTGGCTTGTTTGTCCGGTGTCACCGCGGCGGGTATCGGCGTCCTAGCGGCCTGCGGCGGCACGGCGGCGGTAACTGCATCGACCAGCAGCACGTCCACCGCCGCGGCGACCAGCGCCACGGCGCCCGCGACGGCCGCTACCAGCGCCATCACGTCCTCATCGGCCGCCCCGACGACGGCGGCCGCAGCGTCCAGCGTGGCCACGAGCGCCGTCGCCACGTCCGCCACGGCGTCCAGTACGGCCAGCGCGGCGTCCAAGCCGGTGCCGACACCGACGACCGGCGTCGTCGGCTCGGGACTCAAGGCGGCGGTGACCATCGAGTGGATGTCCTATTTCAACCCGCAGGACATCGGTCGGCTGGGCAAGACGTTCTTGCCTTCCTACGAGAAGGGCCAGAAGGACGTGGCCGTCGAGGCCATCATTGGCCCCGGCGGCATTATCGACAGTCAGCAGAAGTACCTGACGCTGACCGCGGCGGGGGTGCCGCCCGACCTGTTCGGCAATACCCGCCCCGCCACCAATCTGGCCCAGCAGGGCCTGTATGCCGATCTCAGCTCGCTGATCAAGCGCGACCACTTCGATCTCACCAAGTACAACCAGCAATGGCTGCAGACCCAGGCCTATTACAAGGGCGGCGTGTACGGCCTGCCGCTCTCCGTCCACGCCGAGGCCCCGGCGATGGTGTACAACCGCGACCTGTTCCAAAAGGCCGGTGTGCCCGAGCCGCCGGCGAAGTGGGGAGACGACGCCTGGACCTGGGAGGCGTTCCTGGACGCCGCCCGCAAACTCACCGTTCCCGGTCCCACCGGGACGTTGACCCAGGCCGGCGTCGACTCGCTCGCCTACAGCGTCCACCTGCCGGTCCTCTGGGAAGGGAACTGGGTGACGCCGCAACTCGATAAGGCGACCTGTGCCACCCAGCCGATGATCGACGCCTATACCAACTATTCGGACCTGATGCTGAAATACAAGGTGATGCCCGGCCCGACCTTGAAGTTGGCGCCAGGCGGCTTTCAGGGCGGCGTATCGGCGATGTCGACCATGGGCTCCTGGGAGTTCGGCGTCTACCAGACCCTGGACAAGGTGAACTGGGGCTTCATGCCGTTCCCGAAAGCCAAGCGTTCCGCCTACGCCTTCGATCCCAATATGGCCTATGTCGCCAAATCGTCCAAGCACCTGGAAGAGACCTGGAACTTCGTCAAGTGGCTGGACAACGGGTCGAACTACGCCCTCTTCTTCAACTTCATGCCGGTGATCGCCACCGATACCGCGACCTGGTCCAAGACCTTCTTCCAGAGCAAGCCCAACGCGCGGCCGGAGGTGTTGGTGGAGTCCCTCGCCCTCGCCCAGGGGATTGATCCGATGTTCCGCGTCAAGGGGTCGGACGCGTTCGTCCGGGATCACGTCGAGACCGCGCTGGCGAGTATCATAGCCGGGAAGTCCGAGGTGGCTGCGACGCTGCAGGGCGTCCAGCCGCTGCTGCAAGGTCTCGTGGACCAATCGCCGAAGTAACAGGGAGAACCATGCCGACACGAAGCCTACCGCTGGGGGCGCACACGCTGCCCTATCGCAAGGAGCCGCTGGAGCGAGCGCTCCAGGGGATCGCCGGGGCCGGCTACCGGGTGGTCGGGCTCTATACGGATCATGCCGGCAGCCCGATCATTCCCCTCGAGCCCACCGCGGCGCAAACGTCGGCGCTGCGGCGCACGATCAACGAGGCCGGCCTCACGCCGGTCACCATGTTCGCCCGGCGGGGGGCGATGGAGCAGATGGAGCCCTTGCGGGCCGACCTCGACCTCTGCGCCGCCCTGGGCATGCCGCTGTTACAGGCGGCCGGCCCCTGGCCCTTTGTCCGGGCCGACCAGCGCAAAGGGGAGATGCGTTGGTACGGCGAGATTGAGCAGTTGCTGCGCCACCTGTCGGCCGCGGCGCCTGAGGCGGAGCGTCGCGGCGTGACAATCGTCCTCAAGCCGCACCGGGGCGCCACCGCCACCGGGGCCGACCTCGTCGACCTCATCGGACGCGTCGGCTCCCCGGCCGTGCGCGCCTGTTGGGATGCCGGCAACGTCCGTTTCTACGAGGGCTTGGATTCCGAGGACGACCTGGAGCGATCCGGCGTCGCGCCGCTGGTGAAGAGCGTCTGCATCAAGGACCAACGCGGTGGCCTCGGCGTCGCCGAGTTTCCCGTCCCCGGCGAGGGCGAGGTGGATCACGCCCGGATGCTGAAGATACTGCGGGCCGCCGGCTTCACGGGGCCGCTCCTGGTCGAGCGCCTCGACACCGAGCCGACGGCGGAGGCGATCGACGCCGCCCTGGCTCGGGCCTACGCCTTCCTGGCGCCACTGGCGGGCGAACAAGGGGAGGGCGCGACGCATGCCGGCGCTTAAGATCGCGGTCGTCGGGGCGGGGGCGCGAGCCCAGTCCCACCTGGCCACCATCCGCCAGTTACACGACCTCTACACCCTGGTCGGCATCGCCGATGCCGATGAGCAGCGCCGGCAGTCGGTGGCCGCCGAGTATGGCGTGCCCGGCGTCGCGACGGTGGACGCGCTGCTCGACACCACCCGACCCGACGTGCTGTTCATCATCGTGCCGCCCGATGGCCATCACGTGATGGCGGAGCAAGCAGCGCGGCGCGGCGTCCACGTTATCAGCGAGGTCCCGATCGCCACGACGATGGGCATGGCCGACGCCATGATCGCCACGGCGCGCCGCCACGGGGTCAAGCTGGAAATTGCGGAGAACGTCTGGCGCTGGCCGGCCGAGCGCCTGAAGCGCCAGATCGTGGAGGCGGGGCTGATCGGGCCGGTCACCCAGGTTCACCTCTGGTACACCTCCGGCTCCTACCACGGCCTCAGCGCCGTGCGCAATGTCGTCAAGGCTGCGCCGACGCGCGTGCTCGGCGTGGCGCACGACGTGACGGGGCCGGAACGGCCGGACCTCA
The DNA here is from genome assembly GCA_025980355.1 of Chloroflexota bacterium. Classification (GTDB taxonomy): domain Bacteria; phylum Chloroflexota; class UBA4733; order UBA4733; family UBA4733; genus UBA4733. Next base: position 3,116 of record JAICXR010000179.1, read on the forward strand.
TGGGGCAACCGAATCGTGTCCATCCCTGGGAATTGGGGGTGATCGAGTTCGCCGACGGCGTCACCTGCGTCTACCAGCAGCCCATCCATCGGGCGCGGGGCAATTACTGGGAGATCGTCGGCACCGACGGCTACATCGCCGGCAACGAGCTGGTGATCGAACGCGGTGAGCGCCGGCGGTACCCGATCGAGACGGTGATGGAGGAGCAGGGCGGCAAGCAGGTGCTCGTCGCCGTGCGGGTGCCAACCGACCCGCCCCTCGTCTGGGAGAACCCTTACCGGCGCTATGGCCTGGCCGTCGCCGACGAGGTGGCCCGTGCCGATGTGCTTGCCGGGATGCACGCCGCGATCACCCAGGGCACGGAGCCGCCCTACGGCGCGCAGCAGGCCCGGACGGACCAGGAGCTGTTGCTGGCGCTCCGCGAATCGGCCCGCCTGGGGTCGACCTGGATTACCCTGCCGCTGCGCGAGCCGACCGGATTGGAGCGGACGATCCACGACACCTACCGCGCGAAGTACGGGCGGGATCCGTTGGAGGAGGCAGCGGCCCTCGCCGCGACCGCCTACCCCCGCCAGGGCGTCAGCCAGTACCTGCGCGAACCCGGCGTGGAACGTCGCCCCTGAGGATCCGGCAGCGACGTGGGCGAGCCTGCCGTGCTTAACACGCCAGGCTCGCCCCTTCCTGACACGCTGGAGCCCGGAATGGCGGTCGCACGGGCGGCGCACCGCCGGCGCCGGAGAGAGGAAAGGCCGGTGCTGGTCTATGGTCATCGCGGCGCGCGGGGAGAGGCGCCGGAGAATACGCTCGTCGGCTTCGCCCATGCCCAGCAGGTAGGCGTACGGGCCTTCGAATTGGACGTGCGTCTTTCCGCTGATGAACAGCTGGTCGTCGTGCACGATGCCACGGTCGACCGAACCACCAACGCCACCGGGGCAGTCGCGGCCCTGACGGCCGCCGAGCTCGGCCGCCTCGACGCCCGGAAGACCTGTCCTACCTGGCCGGAGCCGGTTGGCGTGCCGACCCTGGACACGGTGCTGGAATCCTTCTCCGCGATCCCGCACTGGGCCATTGAGGTCAAGCACGATACGCCCGAGCGGCTGGAGCGGGTATGTCGCCTCGTGGTGACGGCCATCGAACACTACGGTATGGCGGAACGTGCGACGGTCACGTCCTTCGATCCGGTGGCGCTTGACCACATGCGCCGGATCGCGCCGGACCTACCGCGCGCCTATATCGGCGCCTTCGACCAACCGCACTTCCTGCAGACCGCGCTCGACCTCGCGTGCCGCCAGATCGACGTCCCGATCGCGACCGGGTCGGCGGCGGTCGTCCGTGCTGCTCAGGGGCGAGGTATGCGCGTCACCGGCTGGCCGGGCAACAGCGCGGAAGCGCTCCGTCTCCTCGTCGAGTGGGGCGTCGATCAGGTCACGACCGACTTTCCGAGTATGGCGCTGGCCTGGTTGCGGCAAGAGGGAATCGCCGGCTCCTGATCGTCCGAGCAACGGACAGGCGAAGGGATCGCAAATGGCCTAATCCAGCTCCGCGAACAGGTCGGCCACCGGCAGCGGGACATCGGGGAAGAGCGGGCAGACGAGCATTCCACCAGTGCCCACCTGGGCGATCTCGACGTAGCGACCTCGCAGGTGCTCGTATTGCGTGACGGCGCGGGCCTTCGGGTCCACGATCCAGTAGTGCGGTACGCCGAAACGTTCGTAACTGTCCCACACGGAGCCGCCGGGAAGGTCATCCGCCCAATTGCCGCGCGAGAGGATTTCGATGACGAGGTCCGGCACACCTTCGATACCCTTGCTGGACCGTTTGGGAATGCGGCCTTGGCGGAAGAAATAGAAATCCGGTTCCCGCAGGTTATTGCGGGCGCCATCTGGGTCCAAGACGACGCCGGTGGGGCCCGCATACGCCCGGCCGTAACCGGACCGTTGCGCCAGGCGCAGCCAGTCCCAGACCACTCCAGCGATCTCGCCGTGATCGCCGCTCGTTGTCATACGTTCTACCGGAATCCCATCTACCAACTCGGAGCGTGTGGTGTTCTGCGGCGAATCGAACCACTCGTCGGCGGTATAGCGGCGCTGAGCGACAATCATACGGTCCGGCACTCCCTTCGCCAGGTATCATCCGACCATTGGGCAATCGATGTCAGCATAGCACGGCACGATGTGGCGCCTCAGGCCGGGAGCGCCTTGAATCGCCGGCTTCTGAGGACGATCAGCCGGGGCGGGTGGAAAGGACGGACAGACTCGTGAAGTTGACCCAACACCATTTGACCGCTGATGTCGTGGTGGCCGGCGGGGGCGCGGCCGGCGTGCCGGCGGCGCTGGCGGCGGCCCGCCAGGGGGCAAGCGTCGTGCTGATCCAGGATCGTTCGGTCCTGGGCGGCAATGCCTCGAGCGACGTCCGCATGCACATCGTCGGCGCCGATGTACATGGCAAGCGCCCGCACGCCCGGGAGTCCGGCATCATCGAGGAACTGCGCCTGGAAGATGCCGTGCGCAACCCGCAGCGCAGCCCCCACGGTTGGGATCAGGCCCTCTACGACGCCGTCGTCTCCGAGCCGAGGATCACCCTCCTGCTCAACACGGTGGTCGATGGCGTGCGCATGGCCGATCCGCAGCGAATCGCGGCGGTGCACGCCAGCCGGCCCTCGATCGAAGAGGAATATTGGATTACCGCGCCCTTGTTCGTGGACAGCACTGGCGACGGCCGGTTGGGCGTGGAAGCGGGCGCGGAGTTCCGCATGGGGCGGGAGGGGCGCGCGGAATACGGGGAAGACCGGGCCGTTGCCACGGCCGACAGCCATACGCTGGGCAGCACGATCCTCTTCATGGCCCGCCAGTACCAGCATCCCATGCCCTTCCGCAAGCCGGTCTGGGCGCGCACTTTCCGCTGCGAGGACCTGCCGTTCCGGCCCCACAACACCTTCGAATTCGGCTTCTGGTGGTTCGAGTGGGGCGGCCAGTTCGACACGATCAAAGACAACGACATGATCCGCCACGAGTTGTTGCGGATCGCCTATGGCGTCTGGGATCACATCAAGAACTCCGGCGACCACCCCGGCAGCGCCAACTGGGCGTTGGAGTGGGTCGGCTCCATCCCCGGCAAACGCGAGTCGCGCCGTTTCCTCGGTCCGCACATGCTGACCCAATCCGATGTCGAATCCGGCCGCCGGTTCCCCGACGAGCTCGCCTACGGCGGCTGGCCGATCGACCAGCACCCGCCGGAAGGGGTGGATAGCCCGGAGCCGCCCCGCGACCAGCCGCAGGTCCCCCTCTATGCAATCCCGCTCCGGTGTCTCTACTCGCGCAACATCAGCAACATGTTCATGGCGGGGCGGAACATCTCCGCGACGCACGTCGCCTTCGCCAGTACGCGGGTCATGGCCACCTGTGCTGTGATGGGGCAGGCGGTGGGCACCGCAGCCGCACACTGCGCCCGGCTAAACCTCTTGCCGGGTGAACTGCAGGGCGCGGCAATCGCGTCGTTGCAGCAAGCGTTGCTGCGCGCCGACGGCTACTTGCTCGGGACGCGCAATGCCGACCCATGCGACCTTGCCCGCTGCGCCGCCGTCACCGCCTCGAGCGCCCAACCCGGCCACGAAGCGTGCCAGATCCAGAGCGGCGTGACGCGACAGGTGGGCGACGTATCCAACGCCTGGCATTCGGCGCCGCTCGCGGAGGGACCGGCCTGGATCGCCCTGCGCTGGCCGCAGCCCCAGCAGATCGGCAGCGTCCAGTGCATTTTCGACACCGGCTTTGCCCGCCAATTGACCC
>JAICXR010000501.1 GCA_025980355.1 Chloroflexota bacterium
CGTCTTCTCCGCGGCGCTGGTCGGCTACGGCTTCGCCCGTTTGCGCGCGCCCGGGCGCGAGGTGCTGTTTCTGCTCGTCCTGGCGACCCTCATCCTGCCCTCCCAGGTGACGGTGATCCCCAGGTTCATCCTCTTCTCCAAGCTCCACTGGGTCAATACCTTCGCGCCGCTCGTCGTCCCCACCTACTTTGGTGCTGCCTTTAACATCTTTCTGCTGCGTCAGTTCTTCCGGACGATCCCGCGCGACATGGACGAGGCAGCGATTATCGATGGCGCCAGTTACCTGAAGATCTGGTGGCAGGTGATCCTGCCGATGTCCTTACCCGCGCTGGGCATCATCGCCATCTTCCATTTCATCTTCGAGTGGAACGACTTTTTCGACCCGTTGATCTACTTGAGCAACAACAACCTGTGGACCGTCGCCCTCGGGCTGAACGGCTTCCAGGCTGCCTACGGCGCGACACCCTACAATCTCTTGATGGCGGCCAGCCTGGTTGCCGTCCTCCCTTGTATCGTCCTCTTCTTCCTGGCCCAGCGCTACTTTGTGCAGGGCATCGTCGTCAGTGGCGTCAAGGGGTAGAGAGGAGATGCCGGCGAGTGTAGGCGATGCGCTCCGGTTGTTTGCGGCGGGCGTTGTTGCTAGAAGTGACGCGGGCGCTTGGGTCTCGCGTCGAGTGTTCAGTATATCTGGAGGGTTTCATGTCCAATCTTGAGGAGAGGCGGCTGACGCGGCGAAGCGTCATGCGCGGCCTTGGCCTGGCCGGCGCCGGTGTGCTCGGTGCCTCGTTACTGGCCGCCTGCGGCGCGTCGGCCACCACCACGGGGACGACGGCGTCTGCGAGCAGCGCCGCTGCACCGACCACCGCCGCGGCCACCACGGCGGCCACCAGCGCGGCGGCTACTACATCCAGCGCGTCGAAGACCGTCGCGGCGGCCGCCACCTCGTCGACCGAGGCCGTGATCGGGCAGAACCCGACCGGCGCCAAGGGCGTTGTCACCTGGCTGACCCGGACCGGCGTCTCCGAGACGACTTGGGAGCAGAAGGTCGCCGTGCCCGACTTCCAGAAGGCGAATCCGAATATCAAGATCAACCTGATCATCGCGCCCTGGGCCCAATTCGACCCCAAGCTCTTCACCCTCTTCGCCGCCAACACGCCGGTGGACCTCTGGACGCACTGGGGGCAGTCCGGCTTCGCCGACTACGTCCACAAGGGGATGGTGGCCGACCTCACGTCGCTCATTGCCGCCGACCACTACGACCTCACGGCCTTCCAGCCGGGGATGACGGACATCTACAAGCTCGGCGGCAAGCAACTGGGACTGCCAAACGACACGACTTATGGCATGCCGCTCTATTACAACGCCGACGCGCTCCAGAAGGCGGGCATTACGGCGCCCGGTGTGGATTGGACCAAGCCCTGGTCCTGGGCGGAGATGGTCGACGCCGCCAAGAAGCTGACGACGAACTACGGCGCCCCGACGGCGACCTATGGCATCTCCGTGCCGACCGACCTCCAGCTCCTGGCCCGCCTGGGCGGGATCGACCTGTTCACCTGGGACGTGGTCAACACGGGCCTCGCCAAGCCGGCGGACTACCACGCGGACTCCCCGGAAGTGCTGGCCGGTGTCCAGGCCGTCTACGACCTGATGTACAAGGACAAGGTCATGCCGACGCCGCAGTTGAACAATGCGCTCGGCGCCGGTGGCCTGGATCCGTTCGTTGCCGGGAAGCTGGCGATGACCTGGAACGGCGGCTGGGACTACTGGAACTATAAGCCGGAAATCAAGAGCTTCAAGTGGCCGCCGGCGGCCGATCCTTCGCTGAAGACGAACAACACGACGGAGTACACCGACCCGTGGATGCTCTCCTCCGCAAGCAAGGACCTCCCATCCGCCTGGACCTTCATGAAGTACCTGCTGAGTTTTGATGGGCAGGTTGCTTACATGACGGCGACCGGAGCGCCTCCCGCCAACGCCAAGGCGGCGGAGCAGTGGCTCACGGCGTTCCAGGCGCCAACCGGCTTGTCGACGGATCAGTTGAAGCAGGTCACCTCCGGCGCCCTCACCCACGGCAAAGAGAGTTTCAACCACCTACTGGTCGGCTACAACGAGTACATCACCGCCGAGAATAACGCCTTGAACCAGGTCTGGAGCGGCAAGCTTTCGCCATCCGACGGCCTGAAGCAGGCCAAGGAGCAGGTCGACGCCGTCCTGTCGAAGCAAACGTAAGGGCCGTCGCCGGGCCGCCTGCCAAAGTCCGGGGGATGAATCCCCCGGCTGAAATCACCCACTGCGGTGGGTACCCGAGCCCCTGCGGGGCTGCCCGATTCTGGCGTTGGTGCTGGGCCCTGGCAGCCCCGGAGGGGCTTCGTCGGTTTAGCCGGGGGATTCATCCCCCGGACTTGGTCGCACAACGTTGCAGCACACTCGCGGATCGCAATTGCGGCCCTTCTCCTTGCCACTCTGCTATCCTTCCGCAGGAAGATACGGAGGTGAACGCATGCTCGCAAACGCGCAAGGGCCCATCGGTCGCCGCCGGCTCCTTTGCC
>JAICXR010000021.1 GCA_025980355.1 Chloroflexota bacterium
CGCGACTACGTGACGCCGGACGACATCAAGGAGCTCGCGCCGGCCATCCTCACCCACCGTCTGATCGTGAAGCCGGAGAGCGAGGTGCGCGGGCGCAGCCGCGACAAGATCGTGCAGGCGCTGCTGGCGGAGGTCGAGGTGGGCATCGCCGACGACACAGCGGGCTAGCGGCGGATGCCGCCGCTCATCCCGATCCTCGTCTTCCTGGCGCTCGTCGCCGCCGTCTTCGACGCGGGCGCGCTGGCGGTCGTCTGCTATTTCCTGATCGCCATGTATCTCTTCGTGCGCTGGTGGCTGAGGCGCGTGCCCTCGGTGCTGAGCTACCAGCGCGTCCACGACACGCACCTTTTCTACGACGAGACGGCGACCGTGACGCTGGAGCTGCGCAACCGCAGCGTCATCCCGATCCCCTGGATTTCGTACCACGAGCGGCTGCCGCTGCGCCTTGGCTACTCGGCGCCGTTTCAGGGCGTGGTGTACCTGCCGGCGAACGGGACGCGTAAGCTTGCCTATACGGTGCGGGGCACACGCCGCGGCCTCTACGAGCTGGGGCCGCTCACGCTCGGCTACGGCGACATCTTCGGCTTCGAGGACCGCACCATCCGCGGCGGCAGCGTCGACCGGCTGACGGTGTACCCCAAGATCGTGCCCTTGGAGCAGTTGCTGCTGCCCTCGCGCTCGCCGCTGGGCGCGCTGCGCTCGCGCAACCCGCTCTCGGAGGACCCCTCGCGCGTGATCGGCGTGCGCGACTACCAGCGCGGCGACAGCATGCGGCGCATCCACTGGCCGGCGACGGCGCGGGCCGGCCAGCTCCAGGTGAAGAAGCTGGAGCCGGCGATGACGCTCCAGACGGTGATCTTGCTCGATCTGCATCCGGAGTACTACGACCAGCAACTGGTGGACGAGTACCAGGAGCTCGCCATCGTCGCCGCCGCGTCGTTCGCCAACCGCCTCATCGACATGCGCCAGGCGGTGGGGCTGATCAGCAATGGTGTGGACGCGGAGGATGGGGAGAGGAGGGCCGCCGTCCTCGTGCCCGCCGGCCGCGGGCGCGGGCACGCGATCCGGCTGCTGGAGGCGTTGGCGCGGGTGGAGAGCAGCCGGCACCTGCCGCTGCCGGAGCTCCTTCACCAGCAAGGACACGGGCTGGGCTGGGGGACGACGGTCGTCGTCATCACGGGCAGCGTGACGCCCGCCCTGGCCCCGGCGCTGACCACGCTGAAGCGCCACGGCTATACCGTGCTGGTCCTCCTCGCCGGCGGACGCCGCCTGGGCGCCGCCGAGACGGTGATCCCCCCCACCATCCCGCTGTATCGGATCCGCGAAGAGCGGGAGCTGCCGGCCGTCGCGGAGGTGTTCCGTGGCTAGCGTACCGGCCGACGTCGCCGAGCAACCGTTCCCGCTCTCCTACCTCCTCGTGGCGGCGATGACGCTCATCGCCGCCTGGTTAATGAGCATCATCGCCGGCCACCTGGTCACGACCTGGCGGGCAGGCGCCTATCTGCTGGGCGCGGCGGTCGCCATCGCTGGTGCCGTCCTCATGCGGGAAGCGATCGCCCGCGAGCAGCCGGGCGCGGCGGTGCTGGCCGCCTTGCGCTTACGGGAACTGCTGATCGTGCTCGGTGGCAGCGCGCTCGCCACGCTGTTCCTCCGCTACATCCCGGGCGACCCGCTCGGCCTGATCGACATGCTGCTGAACATCTGGTTCGATCCCCAGAACTACGTGAGCGGGAACGACGTCCTGACCTTCGGCCTGCTGGTCGGCGCCTGGGCCTACGCCATCCGCCCGCTTGATTTCCTAGAGCGCCTGGTGGTGAAGCAAAAGGACCTGCCGCCGCCGCGGCCCATGAACCGCTACGACGACCTGACCGCCGTGCGGTTCGGCATCCCCGACCTCACGTTGGTCCACCGCAAACTGGCCGGTTGGACCATGACGACGCTGATCGTCCTGGCGCTCCTCCTGGCATATTTCTGGCAGTCCTTCGGCACCCTCACGCAAATTGCCACCGGCGGCGCCGTCATCGTCTACGCCGCCCTCGGCTTCACGCTGCTGGCCCTCGGGAACTTCGAGCTGCGCCGCAGCCGCTGGCTGATCGAAGGCATCACGCCCGAGGGCGAAACGGCCGACCGCTGGGCCGCCGCCGGCGGGGCCCTGGCCGGCGGCCTGGCCCTGCTCGCCGTCATCGTTCCGGCGATTCTCCTGCTCGCCGTCACGCGCGCCGTCATCGCCGCGCTGCTGTTCGTGTTCTACGGGCTGATGAAGCTCGGCGGGATCGCCACCCCGCCACCGGCCAGCAGCTTCCGCCAGCCGGTCTTGCCGCAACTCCCGTTTGTCCCCCCTCCGGCGGCGCCGCCGACAGGCGGCCATAGCGGCACCCTGCCGGACTGGCTGATCCCGATCGTGCTTTCCCTGGCCTTCTTGACCGTCGGCTCGGGCATGCTCTTCCTGGCCTCGCGTCTACGCAAAGCCGGCCGCGGCCCGCGCCTGGCCTGGCTGCGTTCCCTCGTCGGTCTGCTGGACTTCCTGGCGAGCCTCGGGCGCTCCTTCCGGCGCTGGCTGGACAGTTTGCGCGGCCTGGCCGCCGCGCTCGCCCAACGCCTGCAACGCGCCCCGGCGGCGCTGGCCGCGCAGGTGCGTCGCAACGCCGGACCGCCGGGCGGCACCGGCGCCGAGCTGGTCCGCTACTGGTACGGGCAGATGATCCGGCAAGGCAATCGCACCGGCTTGCCCCGCCGGCCGGGTCAAACCGCGCGCGAATATCAGACGGCGGTCCGCGATCAGGTGGCGACGGCCTCCGAGGCGCTAGACTCATTAACCGAGGCCTATGTCGAGGCCCGCTACACCCGGCGGGAGATCGGCGTCGAACGCGGGACGGCGGCCCAGCAGCAGTTCCGCCAGGTGCGGCAAGCCATGCTAGGCTGGCTGCGCCGAATCCGCCGCGGCGGACGTACACGTCCAGCGGCAGAGGGTCGCGGCGAAACGCGCCCCTGAACGGACCGGAGAAAGTAGGAATGAGCATGGCCGAGCGGCTGGTGACGCTGGCGCAACTGCGCGATAATCTGGAGGCCATCATCGACGTCGTCCAGCGCGGGGAAACCGTCGTCCTGGTCGAGGACCAGGCAGGAGCACCCCCGGTCCGGCGCATCGTCCTGCTCGGCGCGCTGGCCTATGGACGTCTCGCGGGCATCGAGCCAGAGCCTAACGCCAAGCCGGTGGAGGCGAAGGTAGGCGGCGTGGCCGGCGGCGTCGTGGCGGGTACCGGGGCCACCCTCTCCAGCCTCACCGGCAACCCGGGGATGGCAAAAGGGGCGAGGAAACTCGGTCGTCGTGTCGGCCGGGCCCTGGCGGCGGGTATCGACGCCATGCAAGAGCCGAAGAAGTAGGCGCGGCCGCCGATCTCGTCACGGCTCCGGCCGCGCGATCGAGAGGGCATCCTCGCAGAGACAATGGGGGCGGCCGCCCATACGGCATGCCGGGTCGGCCGGGCATAGCAACGCCTGGCCGCTGACGGCGGACAGGAGCTGCGCCACGGCGCAGACGGGCAGGCCGACGACGGTGGTGAAGCAACCGTGGAGGGCGACAACCAGCCGGCTACCGGCGCCCTGGATGCCATAGCCGCCGGCCTTATCCAACGGTTCGCCGTTTCTGACGTAGGCGGCGATCTGCTCGGCGTCCAGTCGGTGAAAGTCGACGCTGGCGGAGACCACCGCCGTCAAGACCCGATACCCGGCGCCCGCGTCAATCCGGAGGCTCGGTAGCAGTGCCCGGGCCCGGCCCAGCGCGGCGTCCTGGCCGGTCCAATCGGGCGGGGCGTCCTTTCCCGCGGGGGGAACGACCAGGGCGACGCCGGTGTGCACCACATGGCGGCGACCGGAGAGGCGATGCAGCATCAGCGTGGCCGCGTGCGGGCTGCTCGGCTTGCCCAGGACCAGGCCGTCCAGCGCCACGAGCGTGTCGGCGCCGAGGACGAGTTGCTGCGGCTGCTGGCTTGCCACCGCGGCCGCCTTGGCTCGGGCCAGCGTCCGCACCTGCTCGGCAGGGTCCGCCGGGACGGCGATCGTTGCCTCGTCCACGCCGCTCGGCTGGACCTGCACCGCCAGGCCGAGGCGCGCCAGCAAGCTGGTCCGTTGCGGCGATTCGGAGGCGAGTGTGAGGGGCAACACCATCCCGATCCTCCTTGGTTCCGTCCGCGCTGTCCGGGAAGCCCGGGATGTCAGGTTAACGCGGGCTGTGCCACGTCAGCATAGGTCGGACCATCCTCCCATTCTCGCTGCTTGGCCGCGGTGGTACTGTCAGTATTTCGGGCGAAGGGAGTGCAATGGCCATCGAACGTCGTTCCGACGCGGCGTTGCCGCGTCCATCTCGCCCCCAGCCGGCCAGGCGGCGGAGGGTCCGCAAGGCACCCCCGCCTCCCTGGTGGGCCGGTTGGCATCTGCCGGTCCATCTCTGGTTCGATGTTGCGGCGGTGCTGAGCCTCGCCTTGCTGCTGCTGCTGGTGGTGGCGGCCTTGCCGCTGTTGCCGGCCGGCATGGCGCAGCCGGTGCAGCGCCTGCACGCGGCCGAACTGGCTCTGCTCGGCGGGTCGGCGGTGTTGCTGCCCGCGCTCCTGACCGGCGTCGCGGTCAGCATCATCCGCTATTACCGCTTCGACGCCGCGCACGTCCCCTGGTTGCGCTTCCTGGGCCTTGGCACGCTGCTCGGCGCTTGGACGGCGCTGGCGGATGCCCTGGCCCCCGGCGACGGTGGCGTTGTCGGCGCGGAGTTGCGCGCCCTGGTCGGCGATCTCCTGGGCCCGGTCGGCTGGCTCGTCTGGTTGGCGGCGGTGCTGATCGGCCTGATCTGGTCGTTGCACCTCTCCCTGCCCGACTTCTGGCAAGGCGTGCAGCACGTTGGCCGGGCCGGCCATTGGTCCCTGCGCCAATCGTCGCAAGCCGCGACGCCGGCCGTGCGGGCCTTGCAGCGGTCCCTGCAGCGAAAGACGCCGCTCGTCCCGGCGAGCGCGGCGGTCCTGGCGTCGCCGGTGCTGCAACCGTCCCTGCCGTTGATTAAGACGGTGACACCTCCCATCCAGCACAGTGCCCCGCCGGCCCCGGCCGAACCGGTGAAGAAGAAGCGGGAGGCGCCACGGACCGCGCTGGAGAGCCGTTCCGGCGTGCCCTGGCGGCTGCCCGATTCCTCAATGCTCAAGTACGGGACGCGCATCGAAGCCAGCCACGAGTCGATCTACGCTCGGTCGGATCTCATCGTGCGCACGCTTGCCGACTTCGGCATCGCGGCGCGGGTCCAGGAGATCCGCACCGGGCCGACCGTGACGCAGTTCGGCGTGCGGCCGGACCCGGGCGTGAAGGTGGCGAAGATCGTTGGCTTGCAGAACGATCTGGCGCTGGCGATGGAGGCGCAATCGATCCGGGTGGAAGCGCCGGTGCCGGGCAAGCCGTACGTCGGCATCGAAGTGCCGAACCCGGTCTCCTCGGCCGTCACCTTGCGTGAGCTGTTGGAAAGCCAGGAGTTCACCCGCTACCGGGCCAAGGGGGCGCAGTTGCCGATCATCGTGGGCAGCGACGTGGCCGGCGAGCCGGTCTTCGGCGACCTCACGCGGATGCCGCACTTGCTGATCGCCGGCGCGACCGGCTCCGGCAAGAGCGTTTGCATCAACGCCTTGATCGATTGCCTGCTGTTCCAATGCACGCCGGATGAGCTGCAACTGCTCATGGTCGATCCGAAGCAGGTGGAGCTGACGGGATACAACGGCATCCCCCACCTGAAAGCGCCGGTGATCGTCGACGTCGATAAGGTGGTCGGGGCGCTGGACTGGTGCATCCGGGAGATGGAGCGGCGGTACGCGCTCTTCGCCCAGGGCTCGTTCCGGGACATCCTGCGCTTCAACGCCGCCGCTGGCGACCGCGGCGAGGCCACCCTGCCCTACCTGGTCGTCATCATCGACGAGCTGGCCGACCTGATGATGACGGCGCCGGAGCAGGTGGAGCAGCAAATCTGCCGGCTGGCCCAGAAGGCGCGCGCGACGGGCATCCACCTGGTGCTGGCCACCCAACGCCCCTCGGTCGACGTGATCACCGGCCTGATCAAGGCCAACTTCCCCAGCCGGATCGCCTTCGCCGTGAGCTCCGGTGTGGACTCCAAGACTATCCTGGACAGCCCCGGCGCGGAACGGCTGCTGGGCCGCGGCGACATGCTCTACACGCCGGCCGACGCGCTGCGCCCCATGCGGGTGCAGGGGACCTACGTCTACGACAACGAAATCGAGGCGATCATCACCTTCTGGCGCGAGCAACGGATCGAACAGGCCGACCACTGGCAGAGTCCGGAAGAGCAACGGGCCCTGTTGGAGAGCTGGGCGACGGCGCCGGAAGAGGACCCGGAGAGCCGCTTGCTGGAAGAGACGATCGCCGTCTTGCAGGCGGTGGCGGAAACGGCGCGGCAGCAGGGCAAGGAGCCGTTGGTCACCCTCTCGCTCCTCCAGCGCCGGCTCCGCCTCGGCCAGAGCCGGGCGTCGTTGTTGATGGATGAACTGGTCGACCAGGGCTACGTCGGCCCGCCGCGCGGCCCGACGAAGGCGCGCGCGATCCTGTTGCCGGTGGCCCCCGTGGAAGCGGCCGCGCCGGGCGAGAGCGAGGGAGAGGAATAGGGCCGAGGCCCCGCTCGTTGCCGGTACAATAGCTACAGAGCAGGCCCGTCGACCGTATGGGGCTGCTGTTGGCGTGGAGGGTGCAGCGTGATTGCCGCCCGCCTGTTAGAGCCGCCCGCCTTCTTGCTCTGGCTGACGACCGGCACGCGCCGCCTGTCGTTGCGCCGGCTGCGCGCTGCCGGCGCGGCCTTCCTGTTATTCCTGTGGCTGGGGCCGGCGGCCTCGGCCGTGACGGTCACGTCGGCCGACCTGGGCGCTGCGTTGCCGCCGCCACTGATCGGCACGGGTCTCCATCCCGTTAGAATGAGCGTCCCGGCGGCGGAACGGCTCCTGGGCAGCCCGCTGCTCGATGCGCCGGCGCTCCATCAGCAGGCCCGTGACCTCGGCGTGTGGGGAACGACCCTGGAGGGTCCCTTCGGCCATACCGTGGTCGTCTTCCGCGTTCTCGACACGTCCCGCCATACCTGGTTCACCGTCCTCGAGCTCCGCTCCGAGCGGCCACTCACCGAGTCGCCCTGGGACATGGTCGTGGCGCAGCCGACCACATTGAACGGCCAGCCGGCGAAATTGTATGAGCAACCGGGCTCCACGACCGTCGCCTGGCAGGAGACGCCGACGTTGCACCTCAGCCTGTCCGAAGACAGCCAGCAGCCCCGCTCGTCGCTGGGCGCCTCCGGACCTTCGGACGTCCAGATGCTGAGCGAAGGGCAGTTTCTCGGCGTCGCCGCCGCGCTTCGTCCGCGCGGCGTCCAGGTCGGCCCCTTCCGGCTCGATCTGCCCTGGTGAGCCGGACCGGGATGACGAATTAGTCGGCGAAATCCTGCGTGAACATCTCTTCAAACAAGCCGCCGCTGACAATGCCGACGCCGAGGCGCGTGAACCGTGGGTCCAGGATGTTGGCCCGGTGTTCGGGGCTGTTCATGAGGCCGGTGTCGGCGATGTTGACGTTCGGCGCATAGGCGATGTTCTCCCCGGCGCTCGTATAGGTGATCCCGGCTGCGTGCATGCGGTCGAACGGCGTGAGGCCGTCGGGCGTGTTGTGGCTGAAGTAGCTGCGACGGAACATGTCGGTGCTGTGCGCCCGCGCCACGGCGACGAGCGAGGGATCGGAGCGCAGGGCGGCCAGACCGCGCTGGGTCCGTTGCGTGTTGACGTAGGCGAACATGGTTTGCTCGGCGGGCGCGTCGGTGGTGAGGCGCAGGTCGGGCGGGAAGTGCAGCTGCACGGTGCCTTCGGTCGGCGTCGCCGGCGGGGTGAGGTAGAGGAGGGTACTCTGCGCCGCGTTGCCGAGCAGCGCCTGGAGCTTCGGCTCCAGGCTGGATAGATCGACGACGAGCGCGTTGCCGAGCGTGGACTGCGTGATCTGCGTCCGGAACTGCGCACTGATCGGCAGTAAGAGCAGGGCCGTGAGGGCGAGGGCGGCCCAGAAAAGGGCCTGCACCGCCGCCGGGACGATGCCCAGGAGGTGATCGATGCCGCCCAGGCCCGGAACCCGGTGCAGGAAATTGACGGCCGGATAGACCGTGAAGGCGTACAGGATCGAGACCAGCACCTGGGTCACGGCGAAGACGGCAATGAAGCCAGCCAGGTTGGCGAGCGCCAGGGGCAACTGCGTGTTGGCGCTGAGCCAGGCGGCGGGGATGGAGTAAAAGCGAGCGGCGGCGAACACCGCGGCGGCGATGCGGGCCAGGCCCGCCACCTCGATCAGGAAGCCGGTGCGATAGCCGTTCCAGGCGACCAGGAGGACGAACAGGACGACGGCGCCGTCGATGATCGTCACGGCACCGAGCTGGGGGACCGTCATGGCGTCAGTCCAGGTCCACCTGCTCGACCGGCGAGCACAACCGGTGGCCGAGAAAGCGCTCTGCCAGCTCTTGAAAGCGCGCCGAGCGATCGGTGACGAAATACTGCTGCTGCGCCTCGTCCTGCCCGGCGCACCGTAAGTCGCGCCCGGCAAGGTCGCCGGCCAGGGCGGTGGCCAGGGCGCGACCGGGATCGACCAGTCGCACCGCCGGCCCGAGGGCATCGGCGATCACCGCTTCCAGGATCGGGTAATGGGTACAGCCGAGAATCAGGCTGTCGACGGCGGCGTCACGGAAGGGCGCGAGGTAGTCTTCGGTGATCAAGCGTGCCGCCATCGTGGCCTGCGCGCCTTCTTCCGCCAGGGGGACGAAGAGGGGGCACGCCCGGGCGAGAACCTCTGCCTCCGGCCGGTGGGCAGTGATGGCCTGCTGATAGGCGCCGCTGGCGATGGTGCCGAGGGTGCCGATGACGCCGATGCGCCCGCCCGCACTCTCGCGTGCGGCCGTGGCCGCCCCGGGCTCGATCACGCCCATGATCGGGATGGCCAGCCGGCGGACCAGGTCCGGCTCCGCCTGGGCCGAGGCGGTGTTGCACGCGATGACGATGTACTTGACGTTCCGGCCCGCCAGGAAATAGGCATCCTGGCGGGCGAACTTGCGGATGATCTCCGGGCTGCGCGAGCCGTAGGGCACCCGCGCCGTATCGCCGAGATAGACGATGCTTTCCTGCGGCAGGAGCCGTCGCAGGTGGCGGACCACCGTGAGGCCGCCGAGGCCGGAGTCGAACACGCCTATCGGCCGGTTATCCACGGCTCCCCATCACCCACTACCGTGTCGTCAGGATCGGCCAGGGCCGCCGGGGCGACCCTCGTACTGCTAGGACAGGGTGCGGGGATCAACGCGACCGCGTTCCACCGCCACGAGATGATACCCGCGCTTCAGGCAGACCGCCTTGTGGCGTTCCAGTTGCTCCAGCGCCTGGTCGAGCGACAGGAAGCTGGTGACGTTTTGCTGGGAACGTTCCCCTTCCTCGCGGCCCCAGCGGCGGACCAGGGCCACGCTGCCGAAGAGGTCCTGGACGACCATGAGGATATAGAAGCGCTGATCCGCCGGATCATCGCCGGTGCGCTCCAGTCGCACGCAGAGGTCGCCGTTATTCTGGAATTTCGGCTTCTCCTCGCCATCCGCCCTGGCCGGCGTCGGCGACGTGGCGACCGTCGCGCGCGTCCGTTCCGTACCGGCGGCGGCGATGCGCCGGCAGCGATCGGAACAGTACTTGACCCGGCGCGAGTAGACGTAAAACTGCGTGTCGCAGATCGGGCACGGCGCCTTCGGCAAGTTGGCGTCGATAAAGGAGCGCATCTCCTCGCTGTGCCAACCATGCTGTTTTGCCAGTGCCTCCAATTGGGGCCAGAGGCCCCGGTCGGAGAGCAAGTTCACCTTCTTTTGGAAGGGGAGACGATCAACGCCCGTTTTCGAGGGACTGCTCGGCTGGGCCTGGTCGACCACGCGATCAAGGGTGGCTGCTTTCATCTTCGTGTTGCTCGTTCCCTGCAATCTGCCACTGAACGCTACCGATCCCTGTCAGGGGAATGATCAAGGGCGGCGACCCCTCGAGGATGCCGAGTAAGACCGGCTCCGGCACCACGCCCTGACCCATGCCCCGCAAATCGTTGCCGTGCGCGAGGAAAATGCACGGCGGACGCTGCGGATCGGTATACAGCACGACGTTCCCGGTTGCTCGCTCTTCCCACATCACCAGTTCTGCCGCTGCGTCAGGCGTCACCAAAACGCGCAAGTACGGTCCACTCTGGCCGTCGCCTTGCCGTTGCTCCGGAGCATTGCGATAGAGCGGCTTGGCCCGGTTGACTTGATGGGTCCGCGAGCACCCAAGAGAAGTCACCATGGCCGTCGTCCGCTCGAACCGTTTCGGGTCTTCCTGCCCGCTTCCGTGTCTCGTCGGTGAGGCACTGGAACTAGGCCCATCCTACCATCGCTATGCCGACCAGGCAATGCATTAAGGGCGCTATAGCACCCTCTCAATGGCGGGACTTTTTGGCGGAGGGTTTTGCACAACACCCGTCCCAAGGCCGGCCTCCTCCACTACCGCTGTGACAAACGTCGCGTCTGGGACGCTTCCCGCTCGATTGCCGCACTATCCGGCAAGATTTGGAACTCAAGTTCGAACTTAAGGCTCTGCTGGGGCTCGAGGAATTGCAGTGTCCCGTCCTCCCGGGCCGCATGGCGGCCGGCCACCCCGCAGTTCGCGGGCTCCAGTCCGACGACGTAGGCGCCCTGGCCGGTCATCTTCCATTCGCCGAAGCGGAACAACTGATCGCCGCGCCAGCGCACGACCAGGCCGAGGCCGCGACCGCCGCCGAAGCGCCGGTTGACCACGGCAGCGCTGCACCACCGCTCGGCGTCCGCCAGGACCTCGTGGTAAAAGACCTGCTCCTGCCAGCCCGGTTGGGGGCCCGGGAACCGGGACCATTCCGCCAGCCCGGCGCGCGCCTGATCGTCGCGCGGCGTGACCTGGCTGGTGGCCAGCAGGAGCTCGGCCCCATCGTCCAACAGCGGGTAGCCGGCGTTGCAATGGAAGAGGATCATCAGGGGCGACCGGCTGAAGCCGGCGTTCTCCACGGTGTTCTCCACCCGCAGCGACAAGCCGCCGAGGCGCGTCGTGATCCGACGATGGAGCCGCAGGTCGGGGCCGAAGAGCCGCGCCTCGCGCATGGTCCCCGCAATCCAATACGTGAGCTCGTCCCCCTCCCAGTCGCTCCCCCAGCGCACATGCTCGGCCGGGACATCGGCGATGCGGCCGTGCTGGCCGAGGTGCTCCCCTTCGTCCACGTTCGGGGATCCGACCTGGGTCAGGCCGCAGGTCGTCATGAGGCCGCCGAAGAAGCCCCAGAGCCAGCCCTGCCCCTCAGGCTCATAGTAGGCGGGGTGGGCGATGCCGGCCGGGCTGTGCCAGCAGACCGACGCGCCCTGGAATGTGGCGGCGCAGATGTCCAGGCAGCGGTCCGGCAGCACCGTGAAGGTGAGGCCGCTGCCGGTCGTCACGTCCAGGGCCCGGACGCCGCCGGCGCGGCCACCCTGCAGGACGCTCTCGCGGATGCCGCCGAGCTGGCCGGCATCGCCGGTGCATTGGGCGAGGTCGCTGCGCGAGATTAGGCGACCAAACAACTCAGGCATGGTACGCCTGAATCCAGCGCTGGGCCGTCAAGGCATACACCTGCGCGCCCTGCCGCAGATGGGCAAGGTCCATGCTCTCATCGAAGATGTGGCACATGCGCTCTTCGCCCGGTCCGAAGATGACGGTCGGGATCCCCACCGCGGTCAGGTAGGTCATGTCGCAACAGGCGAAGAAGCCGGCGGGTTTGGGGGCACGTCCGGTGACGTCGCCGGTCGCTTCGACGAGGGTCGTGGCGATCAGCGCCGCCGGGTCGGTCACGGCGCCGGCCGTGTGGCGGATGCCGGCGAGGGACACCGTCGCCTTACCGCCGGCGGTGGCTTCGCGCACGGCGTCCAAGACCTCCGCTTCGACGGACTCGGCGCGTTCGGACGGCAGCGTGCGCCGATCCAGCAGCAGGGTGCAGCGCGCCGGCACGACATTGCCGGCGTCGCCGCCGCTGATCATGGTCACCGTCAGGTGGGGGTGTTGCCGGAGCACCGGGTCCAGGCGGCTCGCCAGCCGCGTCTCGAGGGCATTGATCGCTCGGACCGCCTCGGCGGCGGCGGTGATGGCGTTCACGCCCTCGTCCGGCTGGGCGCTGTGCGCCGGGAGGCCGCGACATTCCACTTCCAGGCGGGACGCGCCGCGGTGGCCGAGGTTGGGCTGGAGGTTCGTCGGCTCGCCGACGATGGCGGCATCCGCCCGCAGGCCCCGCTCCACATCGCGGCGGGTGCCGTAGCCGCCGTTCTCCTCGTAGGCGACCGCCGAAAGCAGCAACGTGCCGGGGTACTCCGACGCCGCCAGCGCCTCGAAGGCGCCGATCATCGCGGCAAGGCAGCCCTTGGCGTCCACCGCCCCCCGGCCGTACAACCGTCCATCGCGAATCTCCGCCCCGAACGGATCGGTCGACCAGCGTTCGCGCTGTCCCGGCGGGACCGTGTCCATGTGGCTATTGAAGAGGAAGGCCGGACCCGGCCGCCCGGCGCGGACGGTGATGTTGCAGCGCCCCGGTTCCACCTCGGTGATCTCGGTGGCGAGCCCGAGCTTCCGCCAGCGCCCCTGCAAGTAGTCGACGACCGCCGTCTCCCGCTCGAAGCTTGGCCGGCGGACCAGCTCGCCCAGGAGGGCGGGAAGGTCGATCGCGGCGAGCCGCTCGAAGAGACGCACCTCGGCGCGGCGCTCGTCCCGCTCATCCATGAATGTCGTTCCTCCCCTGCATGTGGCCTAACGTTGATGAGTATACTCCGCACCGAAGATGTGGGGGACCGGAGATGGCGGCGGAGGAACTCAGTCCGGCCAGTCTCGCGATCGACCGGGGCGAAGTCGCCGAGCGTTTGGCGCGGACGCGGCGGGCCGTGGTCGACGCCGGCTACGACGCCTTGCTGGTGCTGGGGCGGTCCTTCTACGAACGTCCGGGTGACCTCGCCTACCTCACCAACCATTTCCCGCCCTTCCCGACGGCACCCTTCCTCCCCGGCCGGCGGGGCACCGGCCATGGCGCGTTGGTGTTACCCGCCGAGACGGCCCCCGTGCTGGTCATCGACCACCCGTCGGTCCATCGAGCGCTGGTGCCGATTGACGACATCCGGCCGACTCCCGACGTGATCGGCGGCGTCGTCGAGGCGCTTCGAGCCGTGCCCGACCTCCGCCGGCTGGCGATCGCCGGGAGCGACCTGCTGCCCTGGCCGGCGGCACAAGATCTGGCCGGGGCATTTCCTCGGACCACCCTGGTGGCCGACGACGGCCTGGTGCGCCGGCAGCGCGCGATCAAGAGCGCCGCCGAGGTCGCCCTGCTGCGGCGCGCCGCCCGGGTGGCCGAGGCGGGGCTGCAGGCCGCCGTCGCGGCGATCGAGCCGGGCGTGAACGAGCGCACCATCTGCGCCGCCGGCACCAACGCCTGCCTGCTGGCCGGCGCCGATTTCGTGCGCTACTTCCGGGTCCATTCCGGCCCCTACAGCGCCTGGGGCTCGCGCTGGCCGCAGGCGACGGATCGACGGATTGCGAAGGGGGACATTGTCGCCCTGGACGCCATCGGCGCGGTGGCGGGCTATGCCTTCGACGTCAACCGCACGGCGGCCTGCGGCCGACCGAGCGCCGACCAGCGCCGCATGCTGGAAGCCGGCCTGGCGGCGAGCGACGCCGCGGTGCAGGCGGTCGTCGCCGGCGTGTCGATAGCCGACGTGGTGGCGGCCGGCCGCCGCGTGATTGAAGCTGCCGGCTTCGGCCCCTATGCTTCCGCTTCGACCGGCCATGGCATCGGCCTGGAGACCGTGGAAGCGCCGATGCTGACGCCCGGCGCGGGCTCCCTGGAGGCGGGGATGGTGCTCTGCGTGGAGCCCGGCATCTTCCAGCCCGGGCTCGGCGGCTGCAGTACGGAGCACATGGTCGTGGTGACGTCCGACGGCGCCCAGGCCCTGACGACGCTCAGCGGCCGCTTGTGGAAGGACTGATGCCCGAGGCTCCCGGCATGCTACGCTCGTTGGACAGGACGGACAGAGAAGGGACTGGGAATGGCGGATGAGGGGGACCAGGCGGGCACCGGCCAGCAACCGGTAGGGGAAGCGCCGGAGTTCCTGGAGCAGGTGATCGGGCGCACCGTCGCCGCCCTGCGCGAGCAGACGCCGGACCTGTACCGGGCGGCGGGGGAGCAGGCGGACGCCCTGGCCGCGACGGCGGCGCGACTGGCGCTGTGGATCGGCGGCATGCGACCGGGCGGGTTGCGCGTGATCCGCCTGCTCTCCGGCTACGAGGTCGAGTTGACGCCCCAGGACCCGCTCGGCTTTGTGCAGCACCTCTGCCAGGCGCTGGTCGGTGAAGCGGTGACCAGCCACCAGGCGGCGAGCCCCGAAGACACGTCCAAGGCGCTGGCCCTCGAGATCGCCAACGCGACTAATCAGGTCACCAGCGACATCATGTCCTTCATGGTGCGCTCGCTCCTGTGGCAGCAGTGCGGCGGCCTGCTGCAGCAGACCCTGGCCGAACGGGCGGCGGAACAGGAGCTCGCCGCCCGGCGGGGCAGCGGCAAGCGCGACGGCCAGGAGCCGGATACCGCCGCGCCCAAGGCCGAGGCCGGCGCGGAAGCCGCCGAGGAAGCGAAGCCGGCGCCGCCGGGCCCCCGCCTCATCCGCCCCGGCGAGCCGGAAGACGACGGGCCGCCGCCGCCGTTGATCTTTCCGGGGAGACGGTAAGGTGGGAAGGGGCGCGGCCAGTCCCCCCTATCCCTGCCGCATCTCCTCGGCGAGGTCCCGCGCCTCCCGCAGCAGTTGCTCGTCGGTGTCGTCCGGCACCGAACAGCCGTTCGCCAGGATCAGGCGGCGGCCACCGCCGGTCTGGGCGATGGCGTCGCGCATCTCCTCGGCCACCTCGGCGATCGGCCCCTTGGTGATCGGGCCCTTCTCGTCGATGCCGGCCATCAGGCACACATCGGGCACCAGCTCGCGCATCTCGTGCAGGCTGCGCCCGCTGAGGCGGTCACTCCAGGAAAACACCTGGGCCGGGTAGCCGGCGAAGAGGTCGATCATCAGGTTCTCGAAGCCGTGGATGTGCAGGACGTTGAGCCAGCCGTCCTGGGCGCCGCGCAGCACCTGCAGGTCATAGGGCACGCCGAACTCTTTGTACTGCTCTCGCGTCAGGATGTCGTCGCCGGCCCCCTGCGATGCGAAGAAGACGCCATCCGCCCCGTGGGCAATCAGCGCCTGGCTGTAGGTGGCGAGATTGCGGGCGATGACGCTCAGCGCCTCGTGCACCCGGGCCGGGTGCTCCTCCAGGTGCTGCCGGATGTTGTCCCGCCCGGCAAAGTTCATGGCGTAGCAGAACGGCGAGAACATCGTGACGATCAACGGCTCGTCGCTGGGCAGGTTCTCATAGATTTGTTCGGTGGCGCTTACCATCCGGCCGAGGTTGCCTTCCAGCACGTCTAGGGGCGACAGGAACAGCCAGTCGTCGCCGCTGCGGATGGAGCCGACCGGGAACGGATAGGGGATGTCCGGCATGATCTTGTAGATGTCGAGGTCGAACCGGCCGAAGAACTCCAGGGTTGCCTCCGCCAGCTTCTGCGGCGAACCGCGCGGGCGGAAATGGTGCCAGAACATGAAGGGCAGGCGATCGACGTCGCCGCCCGCCACCGCGGCGCGCACGCGTTCGCGCTTGGTCATCGTTGCCATTCGGTGCTCTCCTTCTCCTAATTTTCCTGGCGACTGAAACGTTTGGTGTGAGATAGGGGTTCCATGCTACCAGGCGATGAGGTCGGCGAAGGCGAGGGGCGGGCGGCCGAGTTGGCGATTGAGCCAGAGGCAGAAGTTGTGGCGGGTGATCATCGCGGCCAGGCGAGCCTGGAAGCCGTCGAGGGCGTGGGGGCGGTCGGCGCGCAGGCGAGTGGCGCCGAGCAGGGCGGCGAACGCCGTCTCGGCGATCTGGCGGTGACGGCGGAGCCAATCGGCCAGCGCCGCGGGCCAGGGGTGGGCGCTGTTGCTCTGGGGCGGGCTGACGACGACCGCGTCGTAGGCCGCTTGCCAGCGGCGTTGGTTGGCCTCCCCGGCGAAGCCGGCGTCGGCCAGGTAGGCGGCGGCCCAGGGGCCGACCGTGGGCAGGCGCGGGTGGGGGCAGCGGCGGGCGGCGAGGAACGTCTCGGCCTGGCGCTGCTCCTTGAC
>JAICXR010000446.1 GCA_025980355.1 Chloroflexota bacterium
CGTTAGAGGAGTGAGATTAAGTGCTCAAGGGTATCTGTCTAGGGAGCCTGGCTGGGGCGACATTGCAGGACAAACTGGAGCTGGCCCGCGCGACCGGCTTCGACGCGGTCGAACTCGGGAATCTCAACGAGCGGGGCACGGTGACGCCCTCGATGACCGACGACCAGGTGCGCGCCCTGCTGCCGCTCTTCGCGGCGACGGTGCCGGCGCACGGTATGTTCGCTGGCGACGCCTGGAACGTCCCCCTCACCGCGCCGGATCCGGCGGTGCGGCAACGCGGCCTCGACCTCATGTACCGCTCCGTGGATGTCGCGGCGTTGCTGGGGATGAGCTCGTTGCTGATCGTGCCGGGCATCGTCAACGACGACGTTGCCTACGACCAGGCCTACGAATGGGCCCAGGAGGCGATCCGCAAACTCGCCACGCGCAGCAAGGGCAGTGGGTTGCTGCTCGCCATCGAGAACGTCGGCAACAAAATGCTCCTCTCGCCCCTGGAAACCGCCCGTTTCATCGACGAGATCGGCGATCCCAACGTCGGCGCCTACTTCGACGTCGGCAATATCCTGGGGATCGGCTACCCCGACCAGTGGATTCGCATCCTCGGCAAGCGGATCAAGCGCATCCACGTCAAGGACCGCAAGTCCGGCCCGACGGGCGGCGCGGTGCCGTTGCTCGCCGGCGACGTCCCCTGGGACCGCGTCATGCGCGAGCTCCGGGCGATCGGCTACGACAGCTACCTCACCGCGGAGATCGGCACCTTCAAGCACTTCGGTGCCGAATCGGCCGCCCAGATCTCCCGCAGCATCGACCTCCTGATCGGGTCGGCGACGTAGCTGCACTACGGTTCAAACCACCGCCGCGGTGAAATCCGCATGGCGACTATCTACGCATCGGCCAGCCCACCCGCCGCTAAAGCGGCGGGCTAACCGCACGAAGCCTCATGAATGAGGCTGGGCCACGGTCTGTGATTTCGCGCAGCGCGCTTCAGCGTGCTTCGTTGTGTTAGCCCGCTGCTTTAGCGGCGGGTCACTTCGTCAAGTTCGAGCGCGGCTTGTCCAGGATCGCCTGGAGTTGGGAATTCAGGCTCTGGAGGAAGCCCTCGTCGAGGGTGACCTGCCCCTTGGTGATCTTGTCCAACTGGGGGCCGAGCGTGCTGTCCAGATTGCCGCCCAGGAAGTTCCAGGGGGTCTCGTATGGCTCGTCCGCTGCCATGGCCGCCTGCTGTTCCTGGCCGACGCCCGCCGGGTAGCCGGGCCGCTGGAGGATGCGCGGGTCGGCATAGACGTCCGGCCGCGAGCCGGGCGTGCTGGACTCCTTAGTCTGGAAGGCCAGGGCGATGCCGCTCTCCTTGTCGTTGAGGAAGGCGTTCAGATTCCAAGCATCATCCGGGTGTTTGGAGACCTTCGTTACGGAAGAGCTGTCGGGGAGCCACATGCCGCCGCGTTTGCCGGCGGGGCCGGCCGGCATGCGCACCATGTCCCACTTGAAGGGCACCTTGTTCTGGAGGATGTTGCCGGCGGTGCCGGCGTTGACTCGCCCGAGCATCGCCGCCATCCCCTTGTAGAACAGGCTGTTCACGTCGGTCGGCTCGTACACCGCGACCTGCTGCTTGAGCGACAGGTTGTAGTGATAGGTCAACGACGCCATCGCCTGCGCCGTGTCCAGGGTAGCCTTCTTGCCGTCGGCGGACATCACGTCGCCGCCCCAGGGCCGGAGCGAGGCGATCATCGCCGCCAGCTCGCGCCAGTTGCCGGCATAGCCCCAGATTTTCACCTGCCCGCCCTCCGTCTGTTGGAGCTTCTGGGCGGCCGCGGCCAGGTCGTCGTAGCTCCAGTTGGCAGTGGGCGGGGCGACCCCGCGGTTCTGGAAGATGTCGGCGTTGTAGAAGAGGAAGTAGCGGGCGATCTGCCCCTTGATCGGCAGCCCGTAGAGTTTGCCGTCGACACGGACCGACGCAATGCCGAGGTCGTAGAACTGCTTGAGGTCGTACTTGTTCTTCTGGGCGTAGGGACCCAGGTCGACAAAGACGCCATTGGTGGCAAGGAACTGGTACTGCCCCTGGTTGGTGAAGCCCTCCACGACGTCGCCAAGACTGCCGGCGGCGGCCAGCACCGGCAGCTTGGCGTTATAGTCCGGCGGCTGCTCGTAGTTGACGGTGACGTTCGGATATTGCTGCTGGAAGGCGGGCGCGCGCTGGGTCACCATTTCCTGGATGTCGGACCCGTTCACGGTGAGCGTCACCGGCGCTTTCGACGGCGTTGGGGCGGCGCAGGCCCCCAGCGCGAAGGCCGGCACCGCCGTCGCCAGGGCGATGACGCCACCGGTCGCCGCGAGACGTCCCAGGCTGCGCAGGGCGGTGCGCCGCGAATAGCGGCCCGGTACGGACGGAACGGACGAGGCGATACTGGCTGGCATGCGACAACGATCCTTTCCCAAGAGCGACACCAGCTCCCCAGACCCGCCGGGCGTGGCCTTCCACGGGAGCGCCGCCTTGCGAGGAGAGGAACCGACCAAGCGACTGCGCTTACCATATACGGCGGGCTGCTGACCGTCAAGGGCACGGACAAACGGTAACTGCTCAGCTCTTGAGGGCAGGGTGGCTCCTGCGGTCCGCCTTCCACAACCTGAGCCGTCACCACTCCGCGCTGTAGATCCCGTCGCGGCCTCATTTTTGTATAATCGGCCGGCATTCTAGGATCGACCATGACGACCGATGCTCACGCCTCTTTCGGTGCGCTCCTCAGGCGCTATCGTGTCGCCGCCGGTCTCTCGCAGGAGGCGCTGGCCGCAGCGTCCGGCCTGAGCGTGCGCGGTATCGCCGCCCTGGAACGGGCCGAGCGGCAGGCGCCACGGGAGGACACGGTCCAGTTGCTGGCGACGGCCTTACGTCTCCGACCCGATGAGCGGGCCGGCCTGGTCGCCACGCTGCGGCGGCGACGAGGTCCGCCGTTGCCCGCGGGGGACACAGACGGCGGGCCGCCGACCGGCCTACCCATCCCCCTCACGTCGTTCATCGGTCGCGAAGAGGAGACGGCCGCCGTGCGCCACCTTCTCCGGCAGGAGGAGGTGCGGCTC
>JAICXR010000058.1 GCA_025980355.1 Chloroflexota bacterium
GACGGCCACCTACTTCGTCGTCGCCCACTTCCACTACGTCCTCTTCGGCGGGACCGCCTTCACCGTCTTCGCCGCCGCCTACTACTGGTTCCCCAAGATCACGGGGCGGTTGCTCGACGAGCGGCTGGGCACGTGGCACTTCTGGCTCACCTTCGTCGGCTTCAACCTCACCTTCTTCCCGATCCACATCGTGGGCATCCTCGGCATGTCGCGGCGCATCTACACCTACCCGGCCGGCCTGGGCTGGAGCGGCTACAACACCATCGAGACCGTCGGCACCTTCATCCTGGCGATCTCGGTGCTGGCCTTCGTCGCCAACGTCTGGCGCAGCCTGCGCCGGGGCGAGGTGGCCGGGGACAACCCCTGGGGCGCCTTCACCCTCGAATGGTCCACCGCCTCCCCGCCGCCCGTGTACAACTTCCGCACCATCCCCACCGTGCGCAGCCGCCGCCCGGTGTGGGACCGCGACCACCCCGACGACCCGGACTGGCAGCGCGGCCATTGACCCAACGGTTGACAAAGGGGGCGATAATGGGCACGTTCGATGGAGGGGAGATCGCCATGGCCGAGAGCGCGATGCCGGAACTCTGGGAGTGGGCGGAGTATTACTGACCCTGGTGCTACATCATGGCCGTGCGCCTGAATGCGGTGCTGCCGGAGTACGCGGGCCGGGTGCGGCTGCGGACGCGGCCGTTCCCGCTGGAGGTCGGCGGCGAGCCGGCGCCGCGCGACATCCTGGAACAGGAGTGGTGGCTGGCGGCGCTGCAAGAGCCGGCGGCGGAATTCGCGCCGTTCCGGGGCGACGACTGGCCCGCCACCACGCTCCCGGCCTTCCACGCCGCCTGGGCCGCCGCCCGGCAGGGTGAAGCGATCGGCCACGCCTTCGACCTGCGCATCCGCCGGGCTTTTTTCGCCCAGGGTCGCAACATCGGGCGCCCCGACGTGCTCGTGGAGGTCGCCCGCGAGGCCGATCTGGACCTCGACCGGTTTACCAGGGACATGCACAGCGGCGAAGCCGAGGCGCAGGTGCTGGCGGAGCGCCAGGAGGGGCGCGACCGCTACGGCGTCCGCGGCACCCCGACGCTGATGCTGGCCGACGGTACCAAGCTGTCCGCGCCCCTGGCGGAGCCGCGCCTGCGCAACCGCAGGATCGTCGCGATCGGTCGCCTGCCCTGCTACGGCGACTCCTGCCGAGACGCCGTACGCGCCCTGTTCGACCGGGCCGTCACCGCGGGCTGAAGCGCACGTCTTCCTCAGGGGCCGGTGGGACACGGCAATCGACCCGCGGCCGGCGAAGCGGACCGTTTCGCGGTTTCGTTCGTCTTTGTAATGGTGGCCGTTATGCTGGTATCCGGCCTGATGCCCGAGCGAAAGTTGCACCCTGCATGCTTCCCTGCGATAACTCGGACCGCGATCGCCAGGCCGGGGCGCGCCTGCGCTGGTTGGAGGTGGCGCAGCGCATGTCCGCCGCCGTCAACGCCGTCGGCGACCTGGACGCGCTCCTGCGGCGGCTCCTGGACGAGGTGCTGGCGGCGACCGGCGCCCAGCGCGGCGCGGTGTTCCTCGCCGACGCCACACGGCGGGAGTTGCGCGGTCGGGCTCTTGTGGGCTACCCACCGCTGCCCCCGGACGTCCCGGCACACGCCAACGTACGCCCGTTATTCTCGGCCCCTCACCCGGATGAGGACATCTACGCTGCGGTCGTTCGCAGCGGCGAGCAGCTCGTCGTCTCGGCCACGCATCCGGCGCGTCACAGGCACAATGCGTGGGGGCTGCCGGCCGCTTTCCGGGTGTTGACGCCGATCAAATTTGGCGACGAGGCGATCGGCGTTTTCTCGGCCGTGTGGACGGACCGCGAGGAGGCTTCGGCCGAGGACCTGACGTTGTTACGCCTGCTTGCCGAGCAGGCCGGCGGCGCCGTCGCTCGGGCCAGGCTCGTGGAAGCGGCACGGCTGGCGCAAGAGCAACTGGCGACCGGCCTTCGCAACTCGGGTACGATCGCCTACACCTACGATGCCGAGGGATTCCTCGATAGCGTGGTCGGCGACGTGCTCGGTGTGACCGGCTGGACGCCAGACGAGCTGCTTGGCCGGCCCATTTTAGAATTTACCGACCATATGGACCAGGCGCGGATGCGGGAGCTGATAGTTCGCCGTCTGCATGGCGATAACGAGGCGTGGCAGGTGGAGACTTTCTTTCGCCAACGTTCGGGAAGCGTGATCCCGGTGCTCGTGGCCGGCGGCCCGCGGATGGTGGAAGGGCGCACCGCCGGTGGCGCCGGCGTGCTCACCAATCTCCAACGCTTTGCGGAGGTGCAGGCCGAGTTGCAGCGCGCCCTCGCCTCGAAGGCGCGCGCTGAGGGGGCGGTGCGTACCGGCCGTGCCGTCGGGCATGAGCTGGCAGGTCCCCTGGCCAGCATCATGGGGCTGGTCAGCCTCCTGGTCGACGACCCGCGCCTGCCTGCCGACGTGGTCTACGACCTGCGCCTGATGGGGACGGAGGTGGACCGGGCGGCCGAGCTGTTACGCCACTTCGCCAGTATCACGCGCTACGCCGAGATGCCGACCCCGGCGGGGCCGCAACTGGACGTCCGCCGTGCCGCCGACGGAGGGGAGCACGAAGCCGGCTAGCGTCGGCCAGTGAGCAAGCGTTCGACGCCGGCCATGGTATGCTGTGTTCTTGAATGACGAATGTCATGGATCGTCGGCCCGCTGTCGTGGTCAGGTTGCGTGCGGAATCCCCCTTGGGGCTCCCTCTTTCCTCCTCGCCCCAGTATCGCGTTGACCGGTCGGTTCCCACGAATCACCAAGGAGTCAACTCGGTATGCCCTTTCCCGTTTCTCTTTCCCCTGCCGCTGATCCCCCATCGGTAGCGGCTGCGACATCCTTCGCCGACCTGTCGCTGCACCCAGGCGTGCGCGCCGCGGTCGAGGCGATGGGCATTACGGTCCCCACGCCGATCCAGGCCCAGACCATTCCCGCGTTGCTGGCCGGCCGCGACGTGATCGGCCAGGCCCGCACCGGCTCCGGCAAGACGCTGGCCTTCGGGCTGCCGTTGGTGGAGCGGGTCGACCCGGCGGGTCGCGGCGTCCAGGCGCTGGTACTCGTGCCCACCCGCGAGCTGGCCATCCAGGTCGGCGGCGTCCTGTCGACCCTCTGCCAGGCTCGCCGGCTGCGCCTGACGCTGCTCTATGGTGGGCGTTCGCTCCTGCCGGAGCGCCAGGCCCTGGGTAGCGGCGCGCAGATCGTCGTCGGCACGCCCGGCCGCACCCTCGATCACCTCCGGCAGGGGAACCTGTCCTTGCGGCAGTTGCACTACTTCGTCCTGGACGAAGGCGACGAGATGCTGGATCGCGGGTTCGCCCCCGACGTGGAACGCATCCTGGCCATGACGCCGGCGGAACGCCAGACCGCGCTGTTCTCGGCGACCGTGCCGGATTGGGTCACGACCACGGCGGCCCGCCACCTGCGCAACCCGGTGCTGGTGCGGGTGGACCGCGAGGTCAATGTGCCGCCGGCCATCGACCATACCGTCTATGATATGGCGCCCGAGACGCGGCTGCCGGCGCTGCGGCGCCTGCTGGACGAGCGGGGCGACGGCTCGATCCTGGTCTTCGGGCGCACGAAGCATGGCGTCAAGAAACTGGCGCTGCAATTAAGCACGCTGGGCTACCCCGCGGATGCGCTGCAGGGCAACCTCAGCCAGAATGCCCGGGAACGCGTCATGGCGGCATTCCGGTCCGGCCGGCTGCCCATCCTCCTCGCGACCAACGTCGCGGCGCGTGGTCTGGACGTGGACGGTATCGACCGGGTGATCAACTTCGAGCTGCCCGACTCCCCGGCCCTCTTCACCCACCGGGCGGGCCGCACTGGCCGGATGGGGCGCGCCGGCGAGGTCATCACCTTCCTGACCCCCGAAGACGCGCCGAAATGGCGGGAGATCGAGCGGGCGTTGGGGCACCGGCTGCCGCGCAAAGTCTGGCCGCACGGCCGGGTGGCGGCGCCGGCGGGCGAGGCAGCGGCGGACGTTCGCCCGCCAGCTCCACGGCCGCTCTCCAAGACCCGTCCCCCGGCGCGGGAGCGCGAACTGAACGAAGCATATCGCCGACCGCTTGCGCCGGTGCGGAATAGCGTCGACCGCGAGCAAGCTTTTCGCCCGTCCGCCCGCTACGGTGGCGGGGACGGCAGCGCCGAGCGACGGCCCCAGGCGGCGAGTACCCGGACGCCACGCCGGTGAGGACACTGGACCGGCGGCATGCTGCCGACGCCGGCCGCCGCTAAGACGCCGGCGGGCGGGGGCCTCCGCCTGATCGTGATCCTAGGGGCGCTGACCGCCTTTGGGCCGCTGTCCATCGATATGTACCTGCCGGCGCTGCCGTCGCTCGCCCGGGAGTTCGGCGTCAGCGCCTCCCAGACCCAGGCCACCCTGAGCGCCTGCCTGCTGGGGCTGGCCCTCGGGCAGACGATCGCCGGGCCGATCAGCGATATGCTCGGCCGGCGCCGGCCCCTATTGATCGGCCTTGCCGCCTACGCCCTGGCCTCGTTGCTCTGCGCCTTCGCGCCATCGGTGGAGGCCTTGATTGCCGTGCGTTTCGTGCAGGGGTGCGCCGGCGCGGCCGGCATCGTGATCGCCCGGGCCGTCGTGCGCGACCTCCACGCCGGCGACGCCGTGGCCCGCTTCTTCGCCGTGCTGATGCTGGTGAACGGCCTGGCGCCGATCCTGGCGCCGATTTTCGGCGGCCAGTTGCTGCGCGTCACCTCCTGGCGCGGCGTCTTCGTTACGTTGGCCGTGATCGGGGTCTTGCTGCTGCTGGCGGCCGGCACGGGCCTGCGGGAGTCGTTGCCGCCGGGTCGTCGCGCGAGCGGCGGGCTGCAGGCGACGCTAGCCACCTTCCGGCGCCTGCTCGGCGACCGCCGCTTCGTCGGCTACGCCCTGTCCTGCGGCCTAGCGTTCGCGGCGCTGTTCGCCTACATCTCCGGCTCGTCCTTCGTGCTGCAAGACCTCTTCGGTGTGTCGCCCCAGCGTTTCAGCCTCATTTTCGGCGCCAATGCGCTGGGCATCGTCGTCGCCGGCCAGGTGAGCGGGCGGCTCGTCGGCCGCGTGAGGCCGGAGCGACTGCTGCGCATCGGGCTGACGGCCACCGCGACTGGCGGCGTGGCCCTGTTGGCGGCGGTCGCCGGCGGGACCGGGTTGGCCGGCGTCCTGCCGGCGCTGTTCGTCGTCGTCGCGAGCATGGGTTTCGTCCTGCCCAACGCCTCCGGGCTGGCGCTGGCCGGCAACCCGCGCATCGCGGGCAGCGCCTCGGCCTTGCTCGGCGTGTTGCAGTATGCGATCGGCGCCGGTGTCGCCCCGCTCGTCGGCATCGCCGGAACCCGGACCGCCGTCCCGATGGCGCTCGTCATTGCCGCCCTCGGGGTCTGCGCCCTCACCGTCTTCACGCTCTTCCGTCGTGGAGCACCGCCGGCGGTGCCCTCTGATCGGTGGCGGGCCGTGCCGGTTCGCCGTCTACCGCGTATCCTTATCCCTTAGAGCGTCTGCGCAGCGCGCCGCGGCAGGCCCCCGGTCCAGCGAACGGAAGTCGATGATCGCCCTCTTTGCCACTCTGGCAACGCTCCTTGCCGCCGTCCTCCCTTTCTCGGCGGGCGGTGTGGCGTCGCCGCCGTACAACACGAGCCCGTTCTACCTGCCCTTCCCGGCCGGCGCCAGCTATCGGGTGATCCAGGGCAACAATAGCGTCACCGGCGACCACTTCGGCGCGGAGGGCTATGCCTGGGACTTTTCCATGCCGGAGGGCAGCCTGGTGCTGGCGCCGCGCGACGGCGTCGTGCTGATGACGAAGAGCGACTCCAACTCCGGCGGCTACAACTACTACAACGGCTATTTCGCCAACTATGTCGTGATCGACCACGGCGACGGCACCCAGTCGCTCTTCCTCCACCTGATGTACCACGGCGTGCTGGTGCAGCCGGGACAGCACGTCGTGCGCGGCCAGCCCATCGCCTATAGCGGGGACACCGGATTCTCCGGCGGCCCGCACCTCCACTTCGCCGTCGAACGCTACGGGACGGCCGACCGGGTCACGGAGAGCGTGCCGGCGTCGTTCGCCGATGTGTCGTCGTGGGACGGCGTGCCGTTGACGGGCCGCACCTACACTTCCGGCAACGTGCAGGTGGGCGTCGCGGAACCGCGTCCGCTCGTCGCCGCCGAACGGTTGCCGCGCAACCCGAGCAGCAGCCGGGCGAACCCCTTCGCCGGCCGGCTGGACTTCCCGGTGCCGCACGGCCACTTCTACCTGGAGGGCAACGGCCAGGGCGGCGCCGGGCGCCAGGGCTTCCTGGTGGCCGACGACGACAACGTGCCCTTCGACACCGTTCTCGACCAGCTCGGCGGCCCCGCCGTCGCCGGCTATCCGATCTCGCAACGTTTCGTCTACGCCGGACGGATCACGCAGGTGTTCCAGAAGCTGGTCCTGCAATATCACGACGAGGACGGGAGCGTCCAGGTGTTGAACACGCTGGATGTCCTGCACGATGCCGGGGACGACGCCATCCTCGCCCGACAGCTCATCCCGCCACCCGCCAGCACGGCAGCCGATACCGGCCTTGCCTGGGCGGATGTCGTGGCCCGTCACCAGGCGCTGCTGGCCGGCTCCTCCGCCCTGCAACAAGCTTACTTCGCCGTCGCCGACCCGCTGACCGTCTATGGCCTGCCGATGACCGCGCCGGTCGACGAAGGCGACGTCCTGGTGGTCCGCACCCAACGGGCGGTCCTGCAACTCTGGAAGCACGATGAGCCCTGGGCGCGGGCCGGGGAGGTGACGGTGGCGAACGGCGGCGATCTGGCCAAAGCGTTGGGCCTCTTCCCGGCGGCCGCGCTCAAGCCCGAGCCGCAGCCGATACCCTAGCCGGCGGCGCGCTGGACGCGCGCCCGTTTGACATTTTCTTAACATGGGGGTAGCGTCCGGGGGATGAAGCCTCAGGAAGCCAAGGAACAGGAGCCCACCCGTGCTGTCGCGCCGCGCCTTTCTCACCTCGCTCGGGATCACCGCACTGGCGGTACCGCTGTTGCAGGCGTGCGGCGGCGGGGCGGCAGCCAACACCGCCAACGCCAGCACGGGCAGCGCGAGCGCCCCGCTCGCCGGTAGCACCAGCGCGACCAGCGCCCCCGCCACGACGACGAGCAGCGTCGTCACCACCGCGTCCAGCAGCGCCGTGACGACCAGCGCGGCCAGCACGACGAGCAGCGCCGCCACCAGTGCGACGACGTCGGCCGGCGTCGCCACCTCGACCAGCGCGGCGACGTCCGCCAGCACGGCCGCGGCCGCGGCGCCGTCGGGGGCGGCGAAGCCGCTGTCGATCTGGTTCGACTACGGCGGCGGCGGCATGTTCGCCTACGAAGACGTCACTGCGGCGTTCAATAAGAAGTATCCGGGCATCAAGGCGACCGCGACGCAGGTCAGCGACTTCAAGAACAAGCGCCTCACGGCCATCGCCTCCAATACGTTGCAGGGCGCTTGGGTCTGGCTGACGTACGGCTGGGAGCTGCCGGAGTTCGCCCAGAAGAACCTGTTGCGACCGCTGGACTCCTACATCGCCGCCGATAAAGTGAATATGCAGGATTTCTGGCCGATTGTGTTGACGGACTCCACCTATAACGGCAAGAACTACGGCATGACCAACC
Organism: Chloroflexota bacterium; assembly: GCA_025980355.1. Taxonomy (GTDB): domain Bacteria; phylum Chloroflexota; class UBA4733; order UBA4733; family UBA4733; genus UBA4733. The sequence goes on from JAICXR010000058.1 coordinate 7,681, forward strand.
ATCCGGCGGTCGTCATCCTCTGGCAGAACACCGACCTGGCCAAGGGCGCTGGCCTCGACACGACCAAGCCGCCGGCCAGTTGGGACGACCTCCTGACCGCCACGCAGAAGCTCACGCAGCGTTCCGGCACCGCCTTCACCCAGATCGGCAATGACCCGACCTCGACGCCATACACCACCTGGAGCGCCTTCTGGATGGCGGCCAACGGCCTGTCGGTGATCAGCGACGACGGCAAGAAGGCGGCGTTTAACGGTGCGCCGGCCCAGGACGCGCTCAACTACGTCATCAAGACGATGGATCAGGTCTATGGGGGACCGACGGCGCTGGCCGACTGGCGCAAGGCCGAGAAGTTCAAGTTTGCCGCCCTGGCCGAGGGCAAGGCCGGCCTGGAGACGAACGGCAACTGGATCGCCTGGGACATCGGCCAGCAGAAGAGCCCGATCCCCTTCACCATCGCCGGCATCCCCGGCGGCAGCAACAACGCCGGCAAGCAGTACATCCCCCAGCTCGGGACGCTCAACTCCATCCCCATGGCGGCTACCGACCCCGACTCCTCCTGGACGTATGCCAACTATTTCGCGTCTAAGGAGGGCCAGATCATCATGCAGCAGCGCGCCGAGGCTGTCCCCGGCAATATCGCCGCCGCCGAAGACCCGGCGTCGATCAAGGCCCACTACGGTCGGGCCCAGGTGCTTGACCTGTTCAAAGCGGCGAACGCCCTCGTCTACGTGCGCACCCCCGCCTACGATGCGGTGAACAAGGCGCTCGGCACGCTCAGCAGCGACACCCTCAACAAAAAGACGGACGTTGCCACCGCTTTGGCAACGGCCCAACAGCAAGTGCAAGCGGCCCTCGACGCCTACTGGTCGGGCAAGTAGGGACGGACGCCGGCCGGCAAGAAAGAGCTAACCGTGGCGTACCCGCAAGACAAGCCGTCGCAGACGGCCATTCCGCCGAGCGTCATCACCAATCCGCCGCGGCAGTGGGGGCCGGACGCGCCCCCGACGATCTATTCGGACCCCGACGTGATCGTCCTCGACGCCGCCTTGCGCCCTTCCCTGGTCGGGAATGCGCCGATCCGCCGTCTCTGGACCGGCGGCATCTGGGCCGAGGGCCCGGCCTGGTCGGGACAGGGGCAGTACCTCGTCTTCAGCGACGTGGTGGGCGACGTCCAGCGGCGCTACCTCTGGGAGGACGGCCGGGTGACCACCTTCCGCAGTCCGTCGTACAACAGCAACGGCAACTCCTTCGACTTCCAGGGTCGGCAGTTGTCGGCGCAGCACTTTTTCCGGCGGGTGGTGCGCTGGGAACACGACGGGTCGGTGACGGTGATCGCCGACGCTTTCGAAGGGAAGCCGCTCAACTCGCCGAACGACCTGGTACCGCACCCGGACGGTAGTATCTGGTTTACCGATCCCCCCTATGGGGACACGCTGTCGGAAGGGCACCCGGACTTAGCGGCGGGCATGGGAAACCCGGCAGGGCGGTTCAACGCGCGGCTCGGCAGCCAGCTCGCCGGCCTGGTCGGTGGCCGGCAGCGGGAGCTGCCGACGAATACCTACCGCTGGGACCCGAGCGGTCGTCTCGACGTGGTAGTCGGCGGTGATCAGCTGCCCTACCCCAACGGCCTCTGCTTCTCGCCCGACTACAAGACCCTCCACGTCGTCAGCACGGGCAAGTTCGCCGGCGATCCCGGCCCGGATGGCAAACATGCGGTGTTCGCTTTCGACGTGGACGGGGCGAAGGTGAGCGCGATGCGGCTCTTCACCGACATGTTCGTCGACGGCGTGCGCTGTGGGCCGGACGGCATCCGGGCGGACGTCAACGGCAACCTCTGGATCAGTTCCAGCGCGCCGCTGGGCTACGCCGGGGTGGTGATCTACAGCCCGCAGGGGAAGCTGCTCGGTCGGATCCGCCTGCCGGAGATCTGCGCCAACGTCGCCTTCGGCGGCCCCAAGCGCAACATCCTCTTCATGTGCGCCAGCCAGTCGCTCTATGCCCTGCAAGTCCAGACGCAGGGCGCCGCGCCGGGGTAAAAGGCGGACGGAAGGGACCCTCCCGAGGCGGCCTGCTCCGCAATTCCCCGCGCCCGGGATCCGGCCTTGGCCCGTTGCCCGCCGTCAGCGCCCGGTGCCGCGCACCACGGCCGCCGCCTTGGCGAAGGCATAGTCCTTGTCGTCCGCCTGCGCGTCCTTATAGGTGGCGATCACCGCCCAGCGGTCGCGATGGGACGTGTTCGGGTGGGAGGCGTGCAGCGTCAGATCGTGGAAGATGACGACGGCGCCGGCCGGCACGGGCGCCGAAATCACCTGGGAGTCGTCCACCTGACTGGTATCGACACGGTTCGTGAACCCCTCTCCTTTCGGCGCTTTAGCGTCGTGGGCGAGCGCCGCGCGGTGGCTGCCGCGCACCAGCTTCAGGCAGCCGTTGTCGGGGGCGGCGTCGTCCAGCGCGACCCAGGCGTTGATCTTGTGGCAGCCTTCCCAATAGGGCCAGTCCTGATGCCACGGCGTACTCGCCGTCGTCTCCTCCGCCTTGAAGACGACCTTGTCGCTCCAGAAGGCGATGTTCGGCCCGATCACCGGCTCCAGGGCGTCCAGCAGGCGCGGATCGCGGGCGAATTGCCGGCAAAGCGGGCTGGCGACGGAGAGGCCGACGTAGACCCCGGTCTGCAAGAATTGGGGCCGCGGCGCGTCGCGGTCCAGCGCCGCCGCCGCCTCGGCGTCGAGCACCCGGCGACATTCCTGTTTCCATTGCCGGACCTCGTCGACCGTGAACAGCCGGTCCGTGATGTAATAGCCGTCACGAGCGAACTGGGCGGCGACCGCCTGGGTTGAGGGTGACATAACTTCCTCCGCGCTAGTATGGCTACCGCCAAGACGAGAGGGAGCATGTGCTACGCTGCCGGATTTGTCAAGGTGACGACAGCTGTCGTCTCCATCTGTGGCACCGGCTTGTGGCCGCATCGCCCGCACCGCCCCTCATCCGGCTTCGTTCACGCCCTTGACAGGCTATGCTCAATGCGCCTACTGTAGCGGCATCGGTGCGGGGAAAGGCATGAGATGAAACCGCCACTGCGCGTCGGCATGATCGGGGTCGGTCGGCATGCGCGTTCGATCCTGCTGCCGGCGCTGGCCCAGATTCCGCACGACATGCAGCTCGTCGCGCTGGCCACGGCGCACGAAGAGACCGCCCGCGCCGTGGAGGACCAGTTCCACATCCGGACCCACGTCGGCTACGAGGCGCTGTTGGCCGACGAGGCGGTGGAGGCGGTGCTGATCGTTGGCGGCACGCACGGCCCGGAGATTATCGCGGCGCTGGAGGCCGGCAAGCCCGTCTGGACGGAGACGCCCGGCATCAGCTCTGTCGACGACGCTCGCCGCATCCGGCATCTGGCGGGCGAGCGGGGACTGACCGTCCAGGTCGGTTCGTGCCTGCGCTACTCCCCGCTCTACCAGAAGATGCACTCCTTGCTCACCGAATGGCGCGCGACCGAGCCGGGTCCGCGCACCTTTACCGTGCGCTACTATCCGTATGTCGGCCACTTCTACAACCTGCTGCTCTACCTCGGCGGCGCCATCGCCTCGGTCTGCACCCTGGCCAGCCCCGACGGCAACGGCGAGATCGTCCTCTTGCGCTTCGCCAGCGGCGATACCGGGGTGCTGACCTGGCGGCGCTTCAACAACACCTCGCTGCCCTACGAGCGGGTCGAGATTGCCCATACCAGCGGACTGCTGTCGGCGGAGGACGGCCGGGCGCTGACCTTCCACCGGACGCGCCAGCAAGTGGACAATAACGCACTATCGTTCGCCGTGGCCGAGGCGAACGTTTTCGCTCCCACCTTCTCCATCCCCTACGGCGCCAACACGCAGTTGTACATGCGCGGCTATCCGCCGGAGCTTGCGCACTTCGTCCATTGTGTGCGCACCGGCGAGCCGCCCATCTGCGGCGTCGATGACGCCGAGCAGACGTTGCTGGTCACCAAGGCGGTCCGCCGCTCGGCGGCGGATGCGCAATGGGTCGAGGTGGAAGCGGGGTCGTGGACGGACACGGCGCCATAACCACGACCTGGAGGTTCGGCGCGCCGCCATTTGGAGTACGTAGTTCGGCAACCAATCAGGCCCAGTAGAGCGGTGGACGATTCGCCATAATAGCAGACGGTTGGGCCACCGCCGACACATAGCCGTGGTGGGCCAGGCAGCACACAAGTCGGGGAAGGGAGAGGCAGCGTGGGCATAACGCAGGCGCAACGAGAGCAATTTCGCGAGCAGGGATTCTTGGCGGTCGAAGGCGTGATCCCGCCTGACCGCATA
>JAICXR010000576.1 GCA_025980355.1 Chloroflexota bacterium
AGGTCGATCGCGTCGAATGGCGTACCCCAAATCGGCACGCCGGCCTCTTGCAGGGCCTTGGCGAGCTTGAGGGGCGTCTGCCCGCCGAACTGCAGGACGACGCCAGCCGGCTGCTCGCGCTGCACGATCGCCAGCACGTCTTCCAGCGTCAGCGGCTCGAAATAGAGGCGGTCGCTGGTGTCGTAGTCCGTGCTGACCGTCTCCGGGTTGCAGTTGACCATGATGGTTTCCAGGCCCAGGTCGTGCAAGGCGAAGGCGGCGTGGCAGCAGCAGTAGTCGAACTCGATGCCCTGGCCGATCCGGTTGGGGCCGCTGCCCAGGATCATGACGGACAGGCGGCCCGTGCGCGGCGCTTCCTGGGGCAGGTCCAGCGGCACAATGCCGGGACCCGCCAACTGGGTGACCCCCCGCTCGTAGGTGGAATACAGGTAGGGCGTCTGGGCGGCGAACTCGGCGGCGCAGGTGTCGACGCGCGCGAAGGTGGGCGAGATGCCGAGGCGCAGGCGGTGCTCACGCACGGCGTCCTCGGTAACGTGGCAGATACGGGCGAGCTGGTGGTCGGAGAAGCCGTAGGACTTCGCCCGCCACATGGTGCGAACCGGGAGGGCTGTGGCAAGGAGGTTCGTTGCTGCGTCGGCGGCGACGGCAGCCGGTCCACCGTCTCCCACGGCCGCCCGGTCCGCCGGCGCCGGCACGGCGGCCGCCGTGCGCAGCGCGGTTTCCAGCGCCGCGATCTGCGCCATGTGCTCCAGGAACCAGCAGTCGATCCCCGTCTGGGCCGCGAGCGTCTGGGCGCTGTGCCCGTCCAGTAAGGCGCCGTAGAGGGCAAAGAGGCGCTGGGGGCCGGGCTCGGCGACTCCCAGCGCGCTGCCGGGCCGCGTCGGGTCGACCCGGCCCAACCCGTCACGGCCATCCTCCAGGGAGCGGACCGCCTTCTGCAAGGCCTCCTTGAACGTGCGGCCGATCGCCATCACCTCGCCCACCGATTTCATCTGAGGCCCAAGGGTCACGGCGGCGCCGGGGAACTTCTCGAAGCCCCAGCGCGGGATCTTGACCACAACGTAGTCCAGCGACGGCTCGTAGGCCGCCACCGTCTCGCCCGTGATGTCGTTCTTCAGCTCGTCCAGGGTGTAGCCCAGCGCGACGAGCGCCGCCAGTTTGGCGATCGGGAAGCCGGTGGCCTTGGAGGCGAGGGCGCTGGAGCGGCTGACGCGCGGGTTCATCTCGATGACGAGGGCGCGTCCGTCGGCCGGGTTGACCGCGAACTGGACGTTGGAGCCGCCGGTCTGCACGCCCACGGCGGCCATGACGCGCCGGGCCATGTCGCGCAGCCGCTGGTACTCCTTATCGGTCAGGGTCTGCGCCGGCGCCACCGTGATGGAATCCCCGGTATGCACACCCATGGGATCGAAGTTCTCGATGGAGCAGACGACCACGAAGCCCCCGGCGCCATCGGCCATGACTTCCAGCTCGAACTCTTTCCAGCCGAGCACCGATTCTTCGACGAGCACCTGATGGATCGGGCTCTCACGCAGGCCGTGTTCCACCACCGCCCGCAGGTCGGCCGGGGAGAAGGCGATGCCGCCGCCGGTGCCGCCGAGGGTGAAGGAGGGGCGGCAGAGCAGGGGATAGCCCAGCTCCTTCGCCAGCGCCTCGGCCTCGGCCAGGGAATGCACTTCCCCGCCCCGGGGCATCTCCATGCCCGCCTCGGCCATGGCGTTCTTGAACTGGATGCGATCCTCGGCAATCTGGATGGCGGAGATCGACGCGCCGAGGATCTTGACGCCGTAGCGTTCCAACACGCCCGCCGCGGCCAGGTCGACAGTGAGGTTGAGCGCCG
>JAICXR010000304.1 GCA_025980355.1 Chloroflexota bacterium
AGAACTGAACCAGGTCGCCATGGACATCGTAGGCGTGGTAGACGGCGTCGGCGGCGAGCGGCATCCAGGGGATGGCGAGCGGGTTGAGACCGCAACCCAGGTCCAGCACGCGGCGGACCGGGCCGAGCTGGGCGAAGATGCGTTGATAGAACGGGGCTAGGAATGGCAGCCGCTCGCGCGCGGAGGCGTGGGCATTCATCAGCGTGGCGCAGCAACGGCGGAGGGCTTCGTCGTTGCCACTGGCGGCGGCGAGCGCGGCTAGCGCCGCCGCGTATTCCACCTTGCCGTCGAGGAAGACGCCCGCGACCTGGTGGAGCTTGGTCTTGATCGCCTTGAGCGTTTCCTTATGGCTGCGTCGTTTGGCGAGCTCCGCTCGGGCCAGGGTCCGCACGACGGCGGGGCTGATCGCCCGGTAGCGCGCGCTGGAACAGACCTCGGCGACCAGTGCCTCCAGCTCAGGGTTCACGGGGCGCCGGTTGGGGGCGCAGCAGCTCCGCCAGGCGGGTCATGAAGCGCAGGTTGTGGATGGTCGCCAGCCGGGCATAGAGGAGGTCGTTGATGCTGTGCAGGTGGTGCAGATAGCCGGTGGAGTAGCGCCGGCAGCAGAGGCAATCGCAGAACGGCGAGATCGGCGCGGGCGTCCGGAAGTGCTTCTTGTCGTTGATATAGAGGTAGGAGAACCAACTGCCATCCCGGCCGGCGTCCGGCGGCAGGCGCTCGCCCGTCCAGGTGTAGAGGCGTCCCTGGCGGGCGTCGCGGGTGGGCAGGGCGCTGTCGAACATCTCGTAGCCGGCCGCGGCGCAGGCGGCGACGTTGCGCGGACTGCCCACGCCCAGCGCGTGCATCGGCCAGCGCGGCCCGATCAGGTCGCGCGTGTAGCCGATGATCTCCGTGAGCAGCTTCCCTTCCTCGTCCAGGGGCCAGCCGCCGAAGCCGTAGCCGTCGAAGCCGATCGCCAGTAGTTGCTCGGCGCAGGCGCGGCGCAGCTCCGGCAGGTTGCCTCCCTGCACGACGGCGAAAAGGAGTGGGCGCTGCGTCGTCGGTGTCCGCCGCTCGTCCAGCGCCCGTCCGAACTCTCGTTTGCAGCGCAACGCCCAGGCCAGGGTGCGCCGCACCGCCTCTTCCTGCTCTTCCGGCGGCGCACCCGCGTTGGTGCAGTCGTCCAGGCAGACGACGATGTCGGCGCCGTAGCCGAGTTGCAGTCGGACGCTCTTTTCCGGTGTCAGGTGAAAATTGCGCGGATTATCCTCGGGCTGGAATGTAATGCCGTCGTCGCCAATGCTACCCCGTTTGGGGTTCTGGCGGATCAGCGAGTAGGCCTGGAAGCCGCCGGAATCGGTCATGATCGGCCCCGGCCAGCCGGTCATACGATGCAGGCCGCCCAGCGCCCGGATCGTCGAAGAGCCGGGACGCTGCATCAGGTGGAAGGTGTTCATGACCAGGGCGGCCACGCCGCACTGCTCCAGGTCAAAGGCGTCGACGCTCCGGACGACGCCGACGGTGGCGTCGGGCAGAAAGGCGGGGAAGGTCAGCGTGCCGTGGGCGAGGGCGAGGCTAGGTGGCGTGGTCGGACTCCGTTTCGCCGGCACCGGCGATCACCAGGGTGTATTCGCCGCGCAGCTTCGTCGGGCGCAGGCGGGCCAGGAGCTCGCTCATATTGCCGCGTTCGATCGCTTCGAAGCGCTTGGTGAGGTCGTTGGCGACCGCGGCCGGGCGGTCGCCGTAGACGCTCAACGCGTCCTCCAGTGTCGCCAGCAGCCGGTAGGGGCTTTCGTAGAAGATCAGCGTATGGGGCGTTTCCCGGTCGGCCTCCAGGAAGCGGCGGCGCGGTCCGCGCTTGCGCGGCGGGAAGCCGCGGTAGGTGAAGGCGTGGGCGGGCAGGCCGGACAGGACCACGGCCGTGACCAGGGCGGACGGACCGGGGATCATCGTCAACTCGGCACCGGCGGCGACGGCGCCGCGGACGAGGCTGAAGCCGGGGTCGGAAATGCCGGGCGTGCCGGCGTCGCTCACCAGGGCAATCGACTTTCCCTGGGCGTGCATCTGCAAGAGCTGCGGCAGCACCCGTGCCTCGTTGTAGGCGTGGAAGCTGATCTGCGGCTTCTTGATACCGTAATGTTGCAGCAGAATAGCCGTGTGGCGCGTGTCCTCGCTGGCGATGAGGTCGACGCCGCGCAGGGTCTCCAACGCCCGTATCGTGATATCGCCCAGATTGCCGATCGGGGTGGCGACGAGGTAGATCATGCCGGCTCGGCGTAGATGGCGGCCAGTTCGCGTTGCAGGGTGATGTGTCCGAGCTGCAGCGCCCGCTCCGGCGTGGACTGCAATTTAATGCCGTACCAGGGATCGAAGAGTTCCAGGGAGAGGTAGCCGCGGTAGCCGGTATCGCGCAGGGCACGGAGCAGCGGGCGAAAGGCCAGGTTGCCGGCGCCGGGCGCCTGGCGGTTACTGTCGGCGGTGTGTACGTGCAGGATATGCGCGCCGGCGCCGGCAATGGCCTCCGCGAAGCGCCCTTCCTCCAGGCTCATGTGGAAGGTGTCGACGGTCAGTCCGAGGTTGGGATGGCCGGCGGCCTCCAGAAAGGCCAGCCCCTCCGCGATGCTGCGGCCCCAGTTGGCCTCGTAGCGATTGATAATCTCCACGGTGACGCGCACGCCGCGCGGCTCGGCATAGTCGCCCCACTGCCGGTAGGCGGCGAGGGCACGGGGATACCAGACGTCGCGGGCCATGCCGTCAGGGATATTGCGGGCGCCGGTCGAACCCACCGTGACGACGTGCCCACCCAACTCGGCGCAGATGTCGATCACGCGCATCACCTGGTCGATGCCCCGGCGGCGCTCGCGCTCGCTCTCCACCAGAATGTTATGACCGCTGGCGGGCAGCACGCCGTTGGTCCCGGCAATCGCCAGACCGAGGTCACGGCACAGGGTCCGCAAGGCCCGTCGCCGCGCCGGCGGGGCGTCCTGCGGCATGAGGGTCGAGGTCACGAGGAACTCCACCGCGGCGTAGCCCAGTTCGGCGATCGTGCGCACCGCCGCCTCGGCACCGCGAGGCGCCAGGCAGGACGTGTTCGCGCAGAGGCGCATCCGGGGCACCGCGTCGTCTTCCCTGCTCATGCACCCTATTGTAGCGGGAGACGCCCGTCACCCTGGCTCGAACGCTTGCGTCAGGTCCGTTCCCGACAACAGGTCGGGGCGTGCTACCCAGCCGGGAGTGGCGGGATCGTACTGGCCGAGGAATGGCGCTGTGGCGGCCTCTTTCGCCAGGTCGGACGGCACGTTGCGATGCATGAGCAGCGCCTTCAGGTAGTCGGCCAGCAGGATGCCCTGGGTGCAGTTGCAGGTGGCGTCGTAGTGCATGATGCCGCGCTGGAACCGCTGATAGACGAAGTTGTGGTTGTGCGGATCGAAGGCGGGGAGGCTGGTGGGCAGTCCCCACAGCTCCAGGTTCAGCAGGGGCAGTAGCGCCGGGTTGCCGCCGCCATTGGGGTAGGCGTCTTTCAACGTCACCGTGGAGACGAAGGTCTTACCGAAGTTGACGGGCAGGCCGTGCCACACGTTGGGGGCGTTGGCGAGCAGCCAGGCGGTGGCCTGGAGCGCGTAGTCCGGACTGTCCGGCACCGGTGCGGTGGCGATGAGGGCCTGGTCGGCGGCGGGGAAGGTCGAGTTGTTGAAGCTGGTGTAGGGCAGGAGCCCGGGATCCAGCAGGTTGAGGGTACGTGGGCTGCCGTCGCCGGCGATCTGGACGACGGCGCGCTGAAAGAACTGCGTCCGGAAGCCCTGGAAGGTGAGGACTCGGCTGGTCGGGTAGCCGAAAGTCCGGACGCCGCCGCGATGCGTGAAATAGTTCCAGATCGTGTCGTCGTCGACCCGGAAGCCGGTCTGCTTGAAGTACCGGGCATCCGGCAGCACCTTCGGCGCATCCGGCACGAGGGGGATCAGGGCGAGGGTGTGGCGCTGGGTGGGCTCGGCGACCGTTCCCGGGCCGATCTGGGTGACGCCGGTCGAGACGCCCGAAGCGTCGTAGGCTGTGACGTTGACCGGGAAGGGAAGGTTAAGCCAGGCCTGCATTTTGTTGGGCGGGTCGAACGACGTGCCGCCATAGACCACCAGTTCGCTGGGTCCGCGGAAGACGAAGCTGTTGGCGAGGCGGGGCAACCCGAACGCCGCCACCGGGCCGGTCTGGTCGGCGGTGTAGGTATCGGAGAAGTACAGTTCCGGCGCGTTGCCGGGGTAGACCCACTGGGCATTGAGGTCGAGTTCCGTGTCGATCGTCCGGGCGTCGACCAGCGTCCCGCCGGCCTTGCGGAAAGCCCGCGCCGCGGCGGCGTCGGCCGGCGTCAGGTCGTCCGGGCCACGGGCGGCGATGATCAGGAGCTTGACCCGGGAGAGATTCTCACCGGCCAGCGTTCCTACCACCGCCGTGTTCGCCCCGGACCGGATCAGCGAGACCAGGTCGCCGAAGTTGTAGCCGCGGTAGGCGTAGATGTCCGTGAGGCCGCTCGCGCCGATCTGCTGGTCCGGCAGGTCGTTCGGCGCCAGGACGATCGCGTTGGCGCCGGGGCCGGCCGGACCCTGGAGGGTCTGGCGGATGGTGGGCAGCGCCGCGCTGAGCCGGCTGAAGAGGACGGCCGGGTCGTAGACCGGGTCGTAGCCGTCGTTGAACAGCCCCTGGCCGCGCACGTTGTAGGCCCAGAGGGCAATCCCCCGCAGCAGCCCGCCGCCCTGGCGCGAGACGTCGGCCAGCATGTGCAGGTTGGCGAGGGCGTCGGCGATGTTGCTCGGGTCGCTGCTCGCCTGGCCCAGCCCCCAGCTATTGCCGCTGGACCA
>JAICXR010000189.1 GCA_025980355.1 Chloroflexota bacterium
ACCTGGCTGTTCGCCATCGCCCGGCGCCAGGCGCGCGACCGCGGGCGGCGCCACCACCCCACCATGGCCGCTGATGACGACTATCTGGCGGTGGCGGACACCGCGCCGGGACCGGAGCAGGCGACGCTGGACCGGGCGGAATTGCGCGACCTTGTCGCCGGGATCAACGCGCTGGGTCCGCTGCATCGCGAAGTGCTGGCACTGGTGTTCGTCCACGAGCTGTCCTACGCCGAAGCCGCGCAGGTGCTGGAAGTGCCCATCGGCACCGTCCGGAGTAGGCTCAACGCGGCGCGGCGGCTGCTCCACATGCGACGCGACGGGGGAAGGGAGTCCGCTCATGGCCAGTGAACGGCAGCACGACGATGCGTTCCGCCTGCTCGGGGAATACGCGGCCGGCACCCTGCCCGGCTCCGACGCCGCCCGCGTGGCGGAGCATCTCCGGGTCTGCTCGCAGTGCAGCGCGGAGCTGGCGCGGTGGTCGGCGGTGCGGCAGGCGGCCCGAACGGCGTTGCCGGCGGTCGTGCCCGAACGCCGGCTCCTGGCGGCGGTGCAGCAGCGGCTGACGCCCGTGCCGTCGCCCTGGGGGCCCGGCCATCTGGGCGCGCTGGTGCGGGCGCAGGCGCCGCTGGTGCATCAGCAACTCTGGGCCGCGTCGGCCCTGGTGATCGGCGTTGGCGTCGCGACGTTGCTCCTGGGACGCGGCGGCGTTGGGGCGCTGAATCTACTCGCCCCGATGGTCGCCGCCGCCGGCATCGCCTTTCTCTACGGTCCGGAGCACGACCCATCGTTGGAGATGACCCTGGCAACGCCAACGTCGCCGCGCCTGATCCTGCTGGCCCGCCTGACGCTCGTCTTCGGCTATGACCTGACGCTTTGCCTGCTGGCGTCCAGCGGCCTGGCGCTGGCCGGCCAGGCGCCGGCGGGCATCTGGCAACTGATCCTGCAATGGCTCGGCCCGATGCTCCTGCTCGCGGCGATCAGCCTCTGGCTTTCCCAACGCCTCGGCCCGCTCCCGGCGACGTTCGTGCCGCTGACGCTCTGGGCGGTGAACGTGGCCCTCACCCAGGGTTCCGACCGGGGTGGGGCGGTGCTCGGGCTGCTCGCCCTGGTGAGTACTACCAATGGCGTGAGTCTGCTCATCGCCCTGGGCCTGACCGCGCTGGTCCTGTTCTCGTTGCCAGCAGGGGAGCGTTGGGCATGCGCCTGAGCATCTGGCGGTATGAGCTGGGTCGGCTCGGCTGGCCGGCGCTGCTGGGCGTGCCGCTGGCGTCGGCGGCGGTCGGCTTGCTGGCGATCCTGGCCCAGGTCGCCGGCAATCAACGCCAGGTGAACGAGATCTTGAGCAACGTCCTTGATGTGCTGCCGGTCGTGGCGGGCATCGGCGCGGCCGGCGCCGTGCGCGTAGACAGCGCCCTGGAGCTGCAGTTGAGTCTCCCGACCCCCTACCGCGCCACCGCGTTCCGGCGTCTGGCCCTCACGCTGGCCTGGACGGCCCTGCTGGCGCTCGCCGCCGGCTCCTGGCTGGAGTTCAGCGGCCGCCTGATCTGGCCGGTCTCCTTCGCCGCCGACCAACTGATCTGGCTGCCGCCGCTGCTCTGGTTGGCGGCCGCCGGGGCGACCGTGACGCTCGGGCTGCGCGCCTTCGCCATCGGCAGCGGCCTGGTGGCGGCGCTCTGGGTGCTGGAACGGTCCTTCTCCGATCTCTTCGCCGCGCCGGGGCCGCAGACCGTCTGGCTCTTCCTGCGCTACCCGTACGTCTCGCCCGCCACCTGGTACGCCAATCGGGGCGCCTTGCTCCTCTCCGCCGCCGTCCTCTTCGGCGTCGCCTTCTGGCTCCTGGGCCGGACGGAGCGGCTGCTCGGGAGCGAACCATGAGGCCGGCGAACACCGCCCTGGCCGGCGCGGTGGCCTACGAATTCCGGATGCAGGTCCGGCGGCCGGCGGTATGGATTGCCATCGGCGGCCTGGCGCTGCTCCTCATGGCGAGGGCCCTGCGCGGCAGTCCAGCGAGCTTCCGCTCGCTGACACCGCTCAGACTGGAGTCGAACATCGCCATCATCAGCAGCTACTTCCTGCCGATCATCTTCGGCATCCTGCTGGCGGATCGCCTGCCGCGGGAGCGCCGGCTGGGGACGACGGAGCTGCTGGCAAGCATGCCGGTGGGCGAGGGCGTGCGCCTCTGGGGCAAGTATCTGGGCGCCGTCGGCGCGACGCTGCTCCCGGTGACACTCGCCTACCTGCTGACCGCAGGCTTCCTGGCGCTCCGCCTGCAAGACGGCGGACCGCTGCTCGCCTTCCTACCCGTGTTTTTCCTGGTGGTGCTGCCGGGGCTGCTCTTCGTCGGCGCCTTTTCGATCGGCTGCCCGGCGGTGATCCCGACACCGCTCTACGCCATCCTCTTCACCGGCTACTGGTTCTGGGGCAACGTCGTCTCGCCGTCCCGTGTCCCGACCATCAGTTGCACGCCCCTGACGCCGATCGGCAGATATGCCGCCGTCGCCTTCTTCGACGCCCGGGGAGAAGGGTGCGGCCTGACGCAGCAGAACCTTGGCTTCGGCGGCGGTATCGCCAGCATCGCCCTCTTACTCGCGGTCGGCGGGTTGTTGCTCCTGCTGGTCCAAGGGCTCAGCCGGCGGCAGGCGCGGCACCGCTGACGGCCGATTTCCTGGTAATCGGAAGATCATTCATGGGACGGAGTGTGGCCATGCAGCTCGAGATTCACGGCCTGCAGAAGACCTTCGGCGGCGTCCAAGCCTTGCGCGGTGTGGGCCTGACGATCCCCAGCGGCATGTACGGGCTGCTGGGACCCAACGGCGCCGGCAAGACGACGCTCATGCGCATCCTGGCCGGCATCCTGCGTCCGACGGCCGGAACGGTGTTCGTCGGTCCGCACGACCTGACCACCGACGCCGGCCGGCTCGCCGTCAAGCGGCTGCTGGGCTACCTGCCGCAGGAGTTGGGGCTCTACCCAGACCTCACCGCGGCCGAGTTCCTCGACTACATCGGCATCCTGAAGGGCCTGGACGAGCGCCGTCGCCGCGCAAAGGTGCCCGAGCTGCTGTCCGTCGTCGGGCTGGCCGACGTCGCCGGGCGCAAGCTGAAGGGGTTCTCCGGCGGCATGAAACGGCGCGTCGGCATCGCCCAGGCGCTACTGAACGATCCCGAGCTGCTGATCGTGGACGAGCCGACGGCCGGCCTGGACCCGGAGGAACGCATCCACTTTCGCAACCTCCTGGTCAGCCTGGCCGGGGCGCGCACGGTGCTGCTGTCGACGCATATCGTAGAAGACGTGGCGCAAACGTCATCCCGCCTCGCGGTGCTGGCCGACGGGGCCGTCATCTTCCAGGGTCCGTCCGCCGGGCTCCTGGAGCTGGCGCGCGACCGGGTCTGGACGCTCGACCTCGCCGGTCCGTTGCCAAACGGCGACTTCGTCGTGGTGTCGGCGCTCAACGCCGGCGCCGGCATGCGCTATCGGATCGTCGCCGACGACCGTCCAGTGCCCGACGCCCAACCCGCCGAACCGAGCCTGGAGGATGGCTACGTTGCGCTGATGCGCCGAAAGCGGACGGCAGTGCCGGTGGCGTGAGCGCACCACATGGGGCGCGTGGAGAGGAGCAGACGGAGGTGAAGGGGCGTGGCCGGGCAGCTTCGCGCCCTGCGTGCCGATGGCTACCACGGCACCTGACGATTGAGACGCACTGGCGCCTGCCCGCCTATAATGGCGTCGGCATGATGCACGGGGGAGCTTTTGCGCATGAAGATCGCGGCGGTTGAGACCATTCCACTGGGTATGGTGTTTCGCCCGGAAGTCCGGTCGCACATGGTCCGGTCGTCGAGTAGCCCCCGGCTGACGCTCTACCGAGTCGGGTTGGAGGACGGCAGCGAGGGCTACGGCGACGACATGGGCCCCCCGGCCGATCTGTCGGCCTGGGTCGGCCGCAACGCGGTGGAAGCGCTGCACGCGGCACGGCACGGCGGGCTGCAGATGGCCTGCTTCGACGCCGTGGGCAAGGCGCTCGGCGTGCCCGCCCATGTGCTCATGGGCCGCTCGGTGCGCCGCCGCGTCCCTTTCGCCTACTGGACGATCGACCTTCCGCCGGACGTGCTCGCCCAGCAGATCCGCCACGCCGCCTCGCTCGGCTACACCAGCTACAAGTTCAAGTGCCGGCCCTGGTGGGATCCGCGCGAGCAGCTCGCCGCCGCGGCCGCGGTCGCGCCGCAGGGCTTCCGCCTCTGGCTCGATTTCAACGGCCACCTCCGCGAGGCGCGCCTGGCCCTCCCCGTCCTCCGGGCGCTGGCGCAGTACGACTGCGTCGGCGGGTTCGAGTCCCCGATCCCCCAACGCGACGTCGAGGGCTACCAGATCATCCGCCGCTCGGTGGACCGCCCGATCGTCGGCCACCTCGGCGCGGGCTGCTGCCACGTCCGCTCCGACCCCGGCTTCGATCCCGGCACACCGGGCGCGGTCCAGCTCCGCGAGCAGATGTTCGACGGCTTCGTCCTCGGGGGCGCCGACGTCGACCGGCTGCGCGCGCAGGCCGGTACCCTCCACGAGTTTCGCAAGCCGTTCTGGATCCAGACCGTGGGCACCGCGCTGCGCGCGGCCTGGGTGGCACACCTGGCGTCGACCTGCGACGAGGCCCTGCTCTCCCATCTGTCGGCGCACGATCTCTGGGCGCAGGACATCGCGCCCGCCCCTCGCGTGGCCGACGGCTGGCTCCCCGTACCGGACGGGCCCGGCCTGGGCCTCGCGCCCGACCCGGAGCTGATCGAGCAGTTGCGCTCGGCCCCGCCCGCCCCAGCGACCCGCCGCGTCTCCACGGTGGTCTATCCCGGCGGCAGCCGCTGGCACTTCGCGGAGGAACAGCAACGCCAGGAAGCGTTCTACTTCGGCCACCTACCCGGCTTCGTCCCCGGCGTCCGCCTCGACGTCCGGGAGGATGACGGATCGCCGGACTTCGCGGCCTTGTTCGACCGGTGCCGGGAAGCCCCGGTGGTGGACTGAGCGGCGATCACGGCCGGTGTCGCGTCCGCTCGACGCGCTCGCGTTGTCGCCTTGGGAGGAGAGCCATGCAGCGTCTGCGGCCTTTGCTGTTCGTGTTTCCGCCGTTCGATTTTCTCGAAGATGAGCGCATCCAGGACGAGCTGCTCGCCGGGGGGGTGCGCGACCTCCTGTTCGCCTGGGGGAAGCTGTACGACGAGCGGATCGAAGAGGACGACGCACGGCTGTTGCTGGACGTGTCCTCCCATGGTCGCTTCGTCGACCAATTCTTCCGGGCGGCGCCCCGCGGGCGCAGCGTGGCGCCGCCCTTCGCGGCGACGCCGGAGCTCTACGCGGGCCTGGGCGCGTCCCCACCGGGGCTGGCGCCGGGCCTGGAAGGGAAGGCCGAGCGCCTCGCCCGGTTGATCGAGCAACTGTCGGCAAGAGGCATGCGCGTCTCCTATTTCGGCTACATCGGCGCGGGCCCGGACGGCCCCGCCAGCTGGGCCTCGGAGGAGGCGAAGCAGGCCCACGGGTGGGACTACGTCGCCGCGCGCTATCAGGACTATCGCCGCCACTATCCCGACGTCGCCGGCTTCGTCACCGACGGCCCCGGCTTCGGCTACGAGATCACGCCCGGCTTCCGGCACGGCGGGCAGCTCTTCGGGCCGCTCCCCACCGACCCCACGCATCGGGCGATCGCCAGGGACCTGGGGGTGGACCTCGACGCGCTGCAAGCGGCCGCCGATCGGACCCGGGGATTGATTCAGGGGCTATCGCCGGCGCAGGTCGACCTCTTCCTGGAGGCGGAGCAGGGCGTGTTCGACGCCGTCGACTTGCTGATGGAGGACCCGGCCGTGCTCGACCTCCTCCGGTTCAAGACGGCGGCCATCGATCACCAGATCGACGCCCACTACCGCGCGATCAAGGCGATCGATCCCCAACTGGAGTACGGCATCTGCCCGCGCCTTCCCTGCTTCGCCACGCTCCAGGGCGTCAACTTCCGCCGGCTGAGCCGGATCAGCGATTTCCTGCAACCGAAACACTATCTCTGGATGGGCGGGTTCGACGGCTTCAGAGGGACGCTCTCCCGCTACGCCCGGACCCTGCGGGAGTGGAACCCGGCGCTCGACGACGCCCGGATCGAGGCCCTGGTTTGCCGGTTGCTCGGCGTCCGGCTGCCCGATCGCTACCGCATCGCCGACTTCGAGCGCCCGGCGCCCAAAGCCTTCTTCGACGAGGTCGTCTACCGCGAGTCGCGGAAGATGCTCTTGCGCGTTGGCGATCCCGAGAAGCTCTCGCCATTCGTCGGCCTGGAGCACGAGGGCATCTGGTTGAAGCCCGCGGAGCTGCGCCACCTCCTCCAGGCGATGGTCGACGCCGGCCTGACCAGGTTCACCTACTACGTCCTGAACACCATCTCCGACGATGTCTGGGACGTGCTGACGGAGTTCACCGCCGATTAGGGCCTCCGACAATCACCGTGCTGCGTAGGTCGTAAGTGGTCGGCTGCGCCGGCTCGCCCCTTCGGGTGTCTTTAAATTTCCCGATTCTGGCTCTCCCCCAAGCTTGGGGGAGAGATGCCGAAGGCAGAGTGGGGGCCTACCCGGCCACCGGCGCGAGAACCTTTGGCGCACTCAGGTCGCCCGACCCGCGATACTCTTCGCCCGCAGCATCGCCTCTGCGCCCGCTTCGTCGCCCT
>JAICXR010000106.1 GCA_025980355.1 Chloroflexota bacterium
CATACGGATCGAGGGCGATCTCGTGCGTCTCTTCGGCGTAAAGGCGCAAAGGGTGATAGATCGTTTGCAGGAACATGCCGTCCGGACTCGTGAAGATGGGGGCGATGACGTTCACCATTTGGGCCAGGTTCGCCATCCTCACCGTCCGGCACTGGCGGATAAAGATATTGAGGAAGGTGGCGACGGCCAGGGCGTCGGCCAGCGTGTAGCGTTGCTCCAAGGCCGGTTGCTGCCGGCGGGACTGGAACCAGACGTTCCATTCGTCGTAGGCGACGTGGATCTCGTGCTTGATATGGCGGGTGAAGCGGACGCGGTCGATCAGCGCCCGGCAGAGGTGCAGCGCCCGCTCCGCCTGGTGGGGCGCCATGACGTTGCGATAGTAGTCGTCGCTGCCGGTGTAGAGATGGATGCTGTGGAAGGCGATGTGGGGCGCCAGCCCTTCCAGGACGACGCGATCCCAGTCGCTCCAGCCGTTTTCCCCGCAACTGACGAGCTGAATCGTCGGGTCGGTCCAGTGCATGACCTTGGCGAATTCGATGGCCTTCTTCAGGTAATCCTCGGCGCTCAGCCTGCCGATTTGCCAGGCGCCATACATCTCGTTACCAAGGCCCCAGTACTTGACGGCGTGGGGTTCCGGGTGGCCGTTGGCGCGGCGGAGATTGGCCCAGTAGGTGTTGCCGGTCCCATTGCAATACTCCACCCAGGCCTGGGCCTCGTCCTGGCTACCGGTGCCCATGTTGACGCAGATGTAGGGTTCCGCGCCCAGCTCCCGGCAATAGGCGATGAACTCGTCGGTGCCGAAGCGGTTGGACTCCTCGGTCCGCCAGGCGAGCTCCAGGCGGCGCGGGCGCTGCTCGACCGGACCCACGCCGTCCTGCCAGTGGTAACCGCTCACGAAGTTGCCGCCCGGCCAGCGCAGGACCGGGACCTGCAAGCCCCGCGCTGCGGCCAGCACGTCCCTGCGGAAGCCACGCGCGTCGCTGAGCGACGACCCCTCCTCGAAGATGCCTCCGTAGATGCAGCGCCCAAGGTGCTCGATGAAACCACCGAAGATACGGCGGTCAACCGTGCCCAGGCGGCGATCGACGTCGATCTTGATCCTGGCCATGCTGCGAGTCACCCTTCCTTTGGCGTTTTGGTCGTCGTCTCCGTTACCACCGCCCGACCTGTCGTCGCCAGACGCTGGCGGCGCTGCCGGCATCCACCAATCGGCTGAGCAGCGTGCGCACCAGGTCCGGGTGCTCCCGGATGTCCAAGGGATGCAGTTCGTCGGGGTCGGCGCTCAAGTCGTCGATTTTCATGTGATCCTCGCCGACATAGTACTGGAGCTTCCAGCGTTCGGTCACGAGGGTGCGCAGTTCCGGCCAGGGATCGTAGTGCGGCCCTTCGCCGCCGTTGGTGACCAGCGCGCAGTCCCGCGGCGCGTCGGTGCGCTCGCCCCGGCACCAGGGCAGCAGCGAGACGCCCTGGTAGGGCAATGCCGGGGCGATGCCGGCCGCGGCGAGGATGGTGGCCGTGATGTCGACCGTCTGCACGATGCCGGGCTGGCGGCTGCCGGCGGCACATTGGCCAGGCCAGCGCAGCAGCAGCGGCACGCGGATCAAGGGTTCGTAGTGGAAGAGACCCTTACGGGCCAAACCGTGGTCGCCCAACATCTCGCCGTGATCGGCGGTGAAGATCACCAGGGTGTTCTCGGCCAGCCCCCGGTCGGCAAGGTGTTGCAGCAGCCGGCCCACCTGGTCGTCGATCAAGGTGAGCATCGCATAGTACTGGGCGCGATATTCGCGCCAGTGCTCGGTAAAGGGGGCAGAGCCGCGCCGATGGCGATCCTGGTGATACGGAGACCGGCGTTCCAGTTCGCCTTCCGCCCACAGCGGCGGGGAGAAGGCGGCGGGATCGTACCGCTCGCGGTAGGGGCGCGGGGCGTTGAAGGGGTGGTGCGGGTCGACGAACGAGCACCAGGCGAAGAAGGGCGTACTGCCGGGCTGATCGATGAACGCCATGGTCCGGTCGGCGATCCAGGTGGATTGGTGCAGCTCCGGCGGCAACTCCGAGGTCCACAGCTCGGGCGCCAGCGGCCGTTGACCTTCCGGCAACCCTTCCCGCACCGCCAGCCGGTAGGCATCGGGGTGGTGTTCCTGAATCCAGTCCAGATAGTCGTCGCGCACGAAGGCGCGCTCCCGGGCAGGCTGGGCGGGGTCGGCCCGGGTGGGGGTCGGCACGTCGGCCAGATAGTCCTTCAGGTCGTGGGTGATCGCCCGCTCGCCGAAGCCGGAGTAGTCGGGGCCGGGGCGCCAGTCCGGGAACTCGTAGTCCGGCGCGTAGTCGCGACGCAAGGAGGCGAAGTGGGTCTTGCCGAACATGCCGGTGCGAAGGCCCTGGCCGCTCAGCGCGCGGGCCAGGCCGTGCGGGACGTCGGGCACGGGGATGCCGTTTCGGCGGACGCCGTGGGCGTCGGGGAACTGGCCGGTCATGAAGCTGGCCCGGCTGGGCATGCAGACCGGGTTGGTGACGTAGCACCGTTCAAACAGCACTCCATGCGCGGCCAGCCGGTCGATGTTCGGCGTCTGCACCTCCCGGTTGCCCATGCAGCCGAGGGCATCGAAGCGGTGCTGGTCGGTCGTGATAAGGAGGACGTTCGGCGGTGGCATGGCCCTCACCCCCTACCCCTCTCCCCTGGGGCGAGGGGAGTTGTGGAGGATTGCGACTCTTCGTCCTCCCCTCTCCCGTGGGGAGAGGGGCGGGGGGTGAGGGTCCGTTGCCCATACGGCGCCTGCCAGTTATGTTCGGCGCGCTTGGGGATGTACCGGGCGCCGGGCAGGTCGTCCTCGGTGCGGATGGTCCAGCGCAACAGTTCCTCGGTGAGGGCGAGGCGCGTATCGCGACAGGCGGGGTCGTCGATCAGGTTGTGCAACTCGCCAGGGTCGGCTTCCAGGTCGTAGAGCTCGCCGTGCCCGAGGAGATCGTAGAGGAGCTTCCACTGACCCATGCGCACCATCTTCAGGTTGCCGCTTTGGGTGACGCTGTTCAGCTCGTCGAAGGTCGGGCCGTCGTAGGGATAGTGCAAGGGTGGCCGTTCGTCGCTCCCGTAGGGCAGGCCGCCGAAGCCGAGTTCGGCGTAGGTGCTCCGAAATTCTTCCCGCGGGTAGCCCTGCCCGGTCAGGAGGGGCCAGAGGCTGCGACCCTGCACGCCGTAGGGGATTGGCGCGCTCACCGCCTCGCAGAGCGTCGGCATCAGGTCCACCAGGGAGACGAACTCCGGCAGCGGGGCCGCCTGGCGGACGACGCCGGGTCCCGTCAGGAGCAACGGCACGCGCACCAGGCACTCCGGCAAACCGGCGCCCTTGCGCTGCAGGCCATAATCGCCGGCGTAGTCGCCGTGGTCGGAGCAGAAGATCAGCAACGTGTTGTCGAACAGGCCGCGCGCCTTCAGGTGGTCCGTGAAGCGCCGGATCTGGTCGTCCAGCAGGCGGAGCATACCGCAGTAGGTGGCGCGGTAGCGCCGCCACTGGTCGTCGTAGCCCGGGCGTTTGCTTTCGAGCAGCCGCCGCAACCAGCGGTAGCTGCCGCCTTTCGCCTCCGCCGCTTCCGGCCCGGCGACGCGCGCCGGCACGTCGGCTTCCGGGAACAGGCTGAAATAGGGTTCCGGCGCCTGATAGGGGTTGTGCGGTTCCGGGAAGGAGAGCCAGAGGAAGAAGGGCTGGCCGGCGCTCCGGTCGACCAGGTTGATGGCGTCGCGCACGATCCGAAACGGCAGTTGACACTCCAGCGGGAAGGGCGTCGCCTGTCGGCTGACGCGGTGATTGAGGTCCCAGAGGCCGGCGTCGAACGCCGCCTCCTGGTCGGATCGGCCGGCGGGCGGACCGCCGATGTGGCTGTAGGGCGCGGCATAGCCGTCGAAGTCCTCGGGACCCAGGTAGCTGTGGTTCTTGCCGGCCAGGTTGAGGCGGTAGCCGCGCTCCCGGAGCACGTCCATGAGGTCCGCCGGCCGGAAGATGTTGCCGGCGCCGCTATTCTGGCGGACGCGCGTGGCCTTGGGATAGCGGCCGGTGAAGACGCTGCAGCGCGCCGGCGAGCAGACCGGCATTGGGGTGTAGGCGTGGCGGAAACGGGCGCCTGCGCGGCCGAGCGCGTCGATGAACGGCGTGGTGTCCAGGGCGAAGCCCTCGCTACGCGTGAAGTCCGCCCGCTGCTGGTCGGTCATGATGAGCACGATGTTGGGAGCTACCGTCATATTCCCTTCCCTAAATCAAGCGCCATCGCCCGGCCATTTATGGCCGGATGACTGGTGGCCAGGAAACGACGCCGATGTTCTTTGGTCCCCGAAAGCGAAAGGTCACGCGCTCAAAGCGCACATGCATGCTGCGATAATACTCCTCAACCGCCGCGACCAGCTCATCCCGGCCAAGGGGTTGCTCCGACCAGAAGTTACAGCAGGGAATCAGGACCACCGGACGCAGCGTTGCAGCTTCGGCAACAGCCCGCAGCGCTTCGTCGGGATGCAGTCCGACGATGAGGTCGTAGAAGGGCGCCATCGCCGGAGCAAACTCCTCCTGACGGGCATGGACGCCTTTGACGGTCCAACCGCGTGGATCGATCACCTCACAGTCGTAGTTGGCGCGCTTCCGGAGCGTCCGCGCCAGCAATCCTTGTCCGCCGGCGACGTCGGCAACGGTCTTGACGCTATTGCCGAAGCGTTCGGCAATAAAGTCGGCGAGAACGTCGAACCGTTGCGGGTCGCCGTGAAGACGATGCTGTTGCCTGCCCATACCGGCGCCTACCCTGCCAACCCGCGTGTCGCCAGCAGCTTCATGTACAGTCCCCCGACGACGGAACGGGCCTGGAAGCCGCGCTGCTGGCCGTCGTGCGTCCAGTACTAACCTCCACCGCCGTTTGCTCCATCGCCGGGATATTTGCCGGTTCGTTGCCGAGGCAGCGGTACGTCTGACCGTCGACCCGCACCAGCCCGCAGAGCGGCTGCGCGCTGCCGTTCCAGTGCTTCGTCGGCTCCTCGGTCAGCCGGTCCGCCATCGACCAGACGCTGAAGTAGGGGTTATGGGTAACGAGCGGGACGACAGCCGGGCGAAAGGCTCTCGCTGCTGCTGACGTCTCGATGGGCATTTCGTTCTTTTCTCAGGTTCTTTTCTCATATCGTACATCGGCCGTTGACTCCCCTTGTCGTAACAGGAGAGACGATCGCTCGTCAAGCGGCTATAGTCGATCGTGTAGTGAGAAGCAGCCTCACTCTACCTTTGGAGGATGATTGTAGGAACACTCACGATAACGTTGCCGGCTAGCTTGTACGATGAGCTGAAGCAACGAGCTGCGCTGAGACCACGAAGCGTAGAGGATGAACTTGTACGGACGCTGGATGAGGCGCTCCCTTCTACAGCGGGCGACGAGATACTCGGGTTGACCGATGTGGCCGGACAACGGTCATCGCCCTTGCGCTCAATCGCCCGCTACTCGTCAAGGCCCGCCGCGCCCCGGTGAAGGCAGGCTGGCATCCGCCGACGCAATAACGCTGAAGCCCGAATCGTGCCGCCGATCATGGCCGGGCAGTCCCCGCAGAACGGGCAGATTAAAGGCTCTTTCGCGCCGACGATACCGCCGCCCGGCGAGGAGGTCCTGACCCGCTAGTGAATCTGGGCAAGAATCCCTTCGACGGCCTGCTTGGCATTGGTGAGGCCCGTTTGTACGCTGATCTTCCCCGCCCAGACGTCCTTCATGGCATTGTCCATCGCCGTACTGATGGTTCCATAGTCAATGAAGAGATGGTTCACGCTCTCCTGGCCGTGACTGAGGCCGCCTTGGGCAACCTGGATGATGTCGGCCTGCGACATGCCGGTCGACGCCATTAGATTTTTCGACCATTCGTCGTAGAGGTCTGATCGCGCCGGCTGGGCGCTGACGTTGTTGATGTAATCCCGACTGCCGTCCTTGCTGATGAGGTACGTCACCAGCTGCCAGGCGCCATCTTTGATCTTACTGTTCGTGGCGACCATCCAGGGATCGGTATACTGGTGATCCTTGTTGCTCTTGATCGCCGGCATCGGTGCGATACCCCACTGAAATTTGAGGCTCCCGTCGTCAACCAGCTTCTTGTTGTTCCAGGTATCCCAGCCGCCATTCGTGTAAAAGGCGACGCCATTGTCTTTGAAGGAGCGGGCCTTCTGTCCATTCTGCGGATAGATGCCCTCTTTGGTGGTCGTATCGTAGGCCTTCTGGACCGCGTCGACCACGCCCGGACTGGTCAGGTTGGTTGTCGTCGCTTTCCCGGTCTCGTAATGTTCCTTGGTCCATGGGTCTGCGCCGTTGAGGTAGGCGAGGTTGGTGACATCGGTGGTGACGAAGGTAGCGAAGACCGACGAGTTTGGCGGGTTGGCTCGGGTCATCTTCTTGCCGTCCTCGACGGCGGTGTCCCAGGTCCACGTGGAGTTGTCCCAGTTCGGACCCGGCGGCTCCAGTCCTGCCTGCTTGAACAGGTCGCGGTTGTAGTAGGTGTAGGAGCCGATCGATAGGAAGGGCATGCCGTAGATCTTGCCGCCGATCGTATAGATATCGCTCACCCCCTTGACGTACGCACTGAGATCAATATGATCTTTAGCAACGAGCGGCGTGAGATCAAGGATCATGCCCTTATACAGGAAGTCCCGGAAGCCATCGGAGCCCCAGTGTGCCCAGACATCTGCCGGGGTGTCGGCCGCGAAGAGCGTGAACAGCTTCGTGTCGAAGTCAGCCCCGCCGTTACTCGGGATGGGTACCACACTCACCTTGCCGTTGGTCGCCTTCTCGAAGTTGGGCACGGCGACCTTGGTGATCCAGTCTACCTCGGCCTTGGTGGATCGCATCATCCAGTAAACCGCCGAGCCGGCCTTGACCGGGATGACGGTCGCGGAAACCGCGGCAGTGCTCGCCGGCTGCGCCGCGACGGTCGTCGCGGCTGTGGTGACCTTGGCGCTGGCGGCGGTCGTGACCTGGGTGCTGGCCGCCGTCGCCGTTGTCGTCACGGCCGCCGCGACCGACGTGCTCGTACCTGTCGTGGCGCTCGACACGGCGGTGTTCGCGCCGCAGGCGGCGAGCAGGCTCCCGGCGACCACACTTCCGCTCGCGACCGCACCCAGGCGGAGCAACGTCCGCCGGGCGATTCGTTGCCGGGTAGCTTCGGAAGAGGACATGCGTTCCATGGTCGTCGTACACCTTTCTCGCTTCGGGAACCAGAAACTGCGGCGTGACCCCACAATGCCACGTGGCGGCGAGTATATTGTTGGACCGCCGGAATGGAAAGGCAATCGACGATAATGACGGCGCGACCTCGTGGCCATGCATCCTTTTGGTTGGCGAGTAGGGACGGCACAACGTCGGCAGACGATCGGTAAGCTACCAGTACGCCTCGCGTGCCTGCGAGCGGTCCTCCGTCGCCACCAGCACGTCGAGCAGCAGTTCCTGCAGCTCCGTGCGCGTTTTGCGGCGGCAGGGGGCGTCCCAAAGGTTGTGCAGCTCTTGCGGGTCGGCCGCGAGATCGTAGAGTTCGCCGGCGCGGGGGCGGTCCGTCGCGGGCGGGCCGTGATGGACGACCAGCTTGTAGCGGTCGTGGCGTAGCATCGTCATGAACACCGGCGGGTCGTAGGGATGGCCGCTGTTGCGGTACTCGCAGAGCGCCCAGTCGCGCGTCCAGCCGCCCTCGCCTCGAGCGAGCGGCAAGAGGCTCTGGCCCTGGCTGCGCGGCAATGCCGGCACGCCGGCCGCCTCCAACACGGTCGGGCAGAGGTCCAACCACTGCACCAGCTCGTTGCGGCGCTCGCCGGCGGGTAGCCGGCCCGGCCAGCGCAGGATTAGCGGCACCCGCACCGCGCCTTCGAACAGCATCGGCCCCTTGAGCAGCAAGCCGTGGTCACCGAGCATTTCGCCGTGATCGCTGGTGAAGATCACCAGGGTGTTGTCGCGCAGGCCGAGGTCGTCCAAAGTTGCCAGGATGCGATGCACCTCGTCATCGATCAGCGACACCATGGCGTAGTAGGCGGCGCGCACTTGCCGGATCTCGTCGTCGGAATGGCCGGCGAAGCCGCGGGCGTGGCCGGCATAGCTCTCCCGCGACGCTTCCTCGAGGATCGGCGGCTTGTCGGCGAGGTCGGCGGGGCCGCCGATCGGCGGCGGCAGGGTGGCCGGATCGTAGCGGTCGAGGTACTCCTGCGGCGCGGTGAACGGATGGTGGGGGTCGAAGAAGTTCGCCATGTAGAAGAACGGCTTGCCGGCGTCACGCCCCCGGCGCAGGAAGTCGATCGTCTCCTCGCCGACCCAATGGCTGTAGTGGTATGCCGTTGGCATGCGGTCGATGTGCGCAACGGCATGCCCGCTGCGTCCGGGCCCGCGTTCCATGGCCGCGGCATAGAGGTCCGGCCGAGTGGCTTCCAGCCAGCGGTGGTAGGCGTTCTGCGGCGAGCCGTGCGACGGGTCGTGGGCCCACTGGAAAACGCGGAAGCCGTCGTCGTGCCGCGGCTCGGTCCGCCCATCGAAGCAGGCCGCCAGGTGCATCTTGCCGGCCAGGCCACAGTCGTAGCCGGCGCCGGCCAGCGCCTGGGGGAAGAGTTGTTCGTGCGCCGGCAGCGCGACCCCGTTCGCCCACAGGCCGTGGGCATGGACGTACCGCCCGGTCAGCAGGCTGGCGCGGGAGGGGGCGCAGACGGGGTTCTGCACGTAGCACCGCTCGAACAGCACGCCGCCCGCCGCCAGCGCGTCGATGGCCGGCGTCTGGATGTGGCGATTGCCAGAGCAACCCAGGGCATCGTAGCGCTGCTGGTCGGTGCAGAGGA
>JAICXR010000552.1 GCA_025980355.1 Chloroflexota bacterium
ATCTGCGCCGGAGCCTGGGCGGGCCTGGCGGCCGTCGCCCTGGCGGCGGTCGTGGTGGTGCTGGTCGCACCCGACGTGGAGGCGGCCGTCGCCGTCGCGCCAAGTCGATAGGCGACCACCGCCGGGTGTTCCGTCTTGGACAGTGGGAGGCCGGCGCCGGCGAGCAGTGTGTCTCCGCTGATTGCGAGCGTGGCGTTCGAGCCGGCCGGGAGCTGCGCCGTCCAAACGATCGCCCCATCCCGGCGCGACAGCGCCACGACCTCGCCGGTGAATGTGGTGGTGAAGACCAGGTCGTTCGAGACCGTGGCGCCACCCAGTGGCATCTGCACCGGCATCTGCGGGAAGTTCGTTGCCCACAGTTGCTTGCCCGTGGCGAGGTCGATTGCGACCATCTCCCCGGTGGCCTTCGCGAGGTCCGGCGTGCCCGTGCGGGCCGTCGCGCTCGCGTACGTCGTCGGCGCGTTGACGACGGGCACGTACACCACGCCATCGGCCGCCGCCATATCGGTCTCCACCCCGCCGATCTCCCCTGGAAGCACGGTGTACGGTGTCGTCAACTGCAGCTTGCCATCCAGGGCAAGCTGGTCGTCCTGATCGTGCCCGTTATGGATGCCGACCGAAGTCTTCCATAGCAGCGTGCCGCTCGCCGGGTCGAAGGCGTACACGAATCCCCCCTTGCCGGCCGCGAGCACCACCGGGCGCCCGGCCGCGAGCGTGTAGATCGGCGAGACCTGCAGATCCCAGTCATGGAAGTCGTCGGGGAAGGCCTGGTAGTACCACTCGACCTGGCCGGTGGCCTGGTCGAGCTTGACGATGCTGTCCGTGTACAGCTCGCGACTGGGCATCGTCTCCGCCTCTTGCAGCGAAAGGTAGGGATTGCCGATGCCCGCGTAGACGGAGCCATCCGGGCCGATCAGGACGGCGTCCCAGGCGCCGCCCGCCGTCGCCTTGAGCTGCTGGCCCACCTTGTCGATCACGGTCTGGAAGCTCCAGATCGTGGCGCCCGTCTTGGCATCGAGGGCATAGAGGATGCCGCCGCCGACCGTGATCGACGAGGAGACGAACACCTTGCCGCCCGCCACCTGCGGGGGCATGTTGAAGGCGGCTTTCGGCGGCCCGAAGTGCGTGACATACCACGCTTGCTCCCCCGTCCGGGCGTCGAGGGCGAAGACCCCCGTGGCCGTGACGCCGTAGATCCTGCCGTCGGCGATCGTCACGCCGTTCGGCCCATAGGCCGGGGAGTCGTACCGGCGCGTCCAGAGCACCTGGCCGGTCGCGTAGCGCACGGCCAACACGTTCGAGGCGCCGTCCTGCAGGTAGGCAATGCCGTCGGCCATCACCGGATTGGCGACGTCCGCGCCCTCGGTGCCGGTGCCGCTCAACGGGAGCGTCCAGGCAACCCCCAACCGCGCCACGTTCGCCGAGGAAATTGACGTATGCGCGACGCGCGTGTTGTACAGATCCCCGTTCGGGGCGGGCCACTCATTGGCGTTGGCGGTGTCCTCCATCGGGGCGCCGGGCGGCGCTGGCGGCGCCACGCCTGCGGCGGTCGCGGTGCGGCCCAACGCTCGCGGTGCGCCACCCCATAGGCACAGGGCGGCGAGTGCCGCGGTGGCCACAATCCTCACCCATCTGACCTGTCGCTGCCTGGTACGCATGCCGACTTCCTTTCCTCGACCGACCGAGCACGACCATAGCACAGCTCAGCGTGGCACGGAAGGCGAGAAGGAATACAGGTCCGCGACCGC
Organism: Chloroflexota bacterium; assembly: GCA_025980355.1. Lineage (GTDB taxonomy): Bacteria > Chloroflexota > UBA4733 > UBA4733 > UBA4733 > UBA4733. Next base: position 1,749 of record JAICXR010000552.1, read on the forward strand.
AGCCTGCGGCGAAGCGACGATGGCGACTTCGGTCGCGCGGCCACGAGCGCCAGATACTCGATGTGGCCGCAGTCGCGGCCATGCCGTTAGCGCCGCCTTACCCAGCGGCTTTCGCGCCCAGATGGCGAGCGAAAAAGCGCAGCAGTTGCCCCCAGGCGTCTTCGGCCGCTTCCTTCTGGTAGGCGTCGGGTCGAGTGTCGTTGAGGAAGGCGTGGCCGGCCTGCTCATACAGGTGCATCTCGTAGGGGCGCTGCGCCTGCTGCAGCGCGTCCAGCAGCGCCGGCACTCCCGGCATGATGACCGGGTCGGTCCGTCCGTACATGAGCAGCAAGGGACAGCGGACCTGGGTCACCTGATCGAGGGGCGGGTTCTGGCCATAGAAC
>JAICXR010000047.1 GCA_025980355.1 Chloroflexota bacterium
CCCTCCGGCATTGCCGGGAAGGCTTCCGTCGGCGAATCGAAGTCCCAATGGGGATAGTCGCTGGAGAACATCAGGAGGTGCTCGGCATCCAGCATGTCGAGCATCCGGAGGAGATGCTTGGGATCCTCCGGCCGTTCCAGGGGCTGCGACGTCAGGCGGACGTGGTTCGCCAGATAGCGGCTGGGCAGTTGCGTGAGCCAGGGCACCTCGGAGCGCAGGGCCTTATATTCGGCGTCCAGCCGCCACATGAGCGCCGGCAGCCAGGAAACGCCGCCCTCGACCAGCACCACCCGGAAGCCGGGGAAGCGCTCGAAGACACCCTCCGTGAGGAAGCTGACGAGGTGCGCCTGGAAGCCGAGCGACAGGCAGGTGTGCCACTCGATGTAGTGGGTGGGGTAGCCCGGCGTCGGTTGGACGTTGATGCCCATTCCGTCGGTCCCTGGGTGGATGGCCAGCGGCAAGCCGTGCCGGGCGCAGGCTTCGTAGATCGGGTAGTACTGGCGCTGCCCGAACGGCGCGCGGGCGCCGGAATCGGTCATCACCTGCACCATATGCGGGTGGCCGGCCCAGCGCTCGATTTCCCGCGCCGCCGCCGGCGGATCCTGATGGGCAACGGTGATCGACCCTTTGAAGGCGCCATCGGCGTTGTATGTACCCAGCCAGGTGTCGGCGAGCCAGTCGTTGTAAGCGGCGGCGATGGCCGTGCCGAAATCCGGGTCCGGCTGCAGGTTGCAGAAGGCGCGGGGCAGGATCACGGCGTGGGCGATGCCGAAGGTGTCGAGCAACTGTTGGCGCAGGAAATCCGGATCGGTGGCGGCGCCGCCGCCGGACGGCGGCCTGGCGTCCAGTCGATTGCCATGGACGGGGTTGCCGAAGAAGCCGCGCCCCCCGCCGCCATAGCGATCCCGCCACGGCTGCGTCAAACGCGCCTTGATCTCGTCGATGCTCGTCGGGAAGGTATGGACGTCGCAATCGATCATGCCGGTCCGCCGCGACGCGCTGATCGGTTCGGACGGTCGATCCGAGGTACTGAGCATGGGCGGTCCCTCCATCGCCGGTTCGTGCCGGCCACGATGCCTATCATCTCCGTTCTATCGCACGGTGTCAACTCTCGTCGCTGCCTGCGCCCGGCCATGTCGCCCCAAGGATTCGTCGGCTCTGGCCGCGGCCTCCTGAACACGGTGCGCATAATCTGGAGGACGCCGACCACGCAGCTTCCTTCTCTGACTAGCTGGAATTGCACGTCCTGGGTGATCTCGGCGATTGGGTGCTACGCTTCGGTTCGGCAATGATGCGCCCGGCATCCTTCTGCCGGGATGCGGAGGCCGATTCATCGTTCCCTATGCCCCGGAGCGTGAGTTGCCACGCGACCGTGCCACGGGAAGGCCCCTTCCCGATGGCGACGATCCGCACACGCAGCTCGGGACACGGCGTAGCAGAGGTCGGCCGGGAACAAGGTATGCTCAAGCGAGAGAGTTCGGTGAATATGGTCGCCTGCTCCGCGATATCGACTTCACCGATCACGGAAGGGCCGACCACGTGAGTCCTCATCAGCACCTCTACGATCCAACGACCGGGCGGCGTGGCCGTGCCGAACCGTTCATCGATCAACCGTCGTCGCCTTGATCGGCGCGTTTGAGGAGGAAGCAATGGCTGGCATGGTCGAGATTCGGGACGCGACGCAGCAAAGCCCGGGTGGGCCAGAAGTTCTCGCGGTCACGCTCGCCGACCTGTTGGAGTGCATCGCCTCCGAGGGACGTGCCCTCACCTGGACGATCCTCGATCTGGAAGCGGTTGGCGAGCTCAGTGACGGCAGGAACATGCTCGATCTGGAGGACCGGATTGCCGTTTCGCCGTACGGTCTGATCGTCTCCTGGGAATGGCTAGTCGCTCTTGCTCAAGATCTGGAGCAGGTCGTCAACGGCCTAATAGTGGGCGTGAAGGACCCCTTGATGACTCGCCAGATTAGTCGGGAGGCGGATTTCTGTGCGGTCAGTGATTTGGTCCTGCAGGCCATCGATAGTTCTCTCTGGAGCGTGTATGCGCGAGACGACCGCGTATTGAAGCGACTCCGGACGCGGTTCCGCGATACGCAGCAATGGGACTGCTGATGTCGTTACTTTCCTCGCCTTCGCATTAGCGCTAGCCCCTTGGTCCTGCTTCGGGCCGATCCGCGACGAACGGCGCTAGGATGGTGACACGACGGGGTACCGGCAGCGCGTAGGGCTGCATCGCTCCTGTAGAAGATGGCTGTCCGGCATGCGCCTGTCCCAGACCTCCTGCTTGCGGCTGCTGTTCAGCGTCGTGCTGGCGGCGTTGGCCCTGCATCCGGCGACGGTCGGGGCCGCCGCTGGCGATGCCCCACTTCCGAACGGGCGCTTTTACACCGAGGCTGGCGGCGGCGGCGGACTAGGCTTCCCGATCATGAACAACGCCAACGGCGCGTTCTGGACCGCCTTCCAGGCGCTTGGCGGCACCGATGCCCTGGGATATCCGGCGTCCCTCCCGTACCAGGAGGGCGGCTTCACCTACCAGGCGGTACAGGGCGCCCTGCTACAATGGCGACCGGACCTCAATACGGCGGTGCTCGCCAACACCTTCGAACAGTTCAGCGCGGCGGGGCTGGATGCCGTCCTCCTCCAGGAGCGCCAGATCCCCCTGCCGATCAGCGACGACGGCTCCAACGGCAACTATCAGCGGGCGGTCACGATCCGGCTCTCCTGGCTCACCGATTCCGGGATCGCGCAACGGTTCTACGCCAACCCGAACCCGGCCGTCTTCAAGACCTGGACGCGCGACGATGCGATCCAGCTCTACGGCCTGCCGATGAGCATGCCGGAGGCGTTCGGCCCCTTCGTCAGTCAGCGTTTCCAACGCATCACCTTTCAGCGTTGGACCCAGAAGGTGGCCGGGATGCCGGCTCCCAACACCGTCGTCCGCGTCCTGGGCGGCGACCTGGCGAAAGAGGAAGGCCTGGTGCCGCCGGAGGCGCAGACGCCGGAGGCGGTGACGAGCGTGGCTGACCTCACGGTGCCGAACGAGACCCCGGCGCCCGGCCCGGCGCCCACCCCGGTTATCGGTAACGCCGGTACGATCCAACGGGCGACCGGGCCGAACCAGTTCCCGCTCTTCTCCTGCCGCGCATCGGCCATGAACCCGAAGGCCAGCCAGAATGTTGCGGCGCAGACAGCGCCGGAGGCCGGGCAGTACTTGCTCTATGGCAGCACGCCGGTGAAGATCATGCACGACAACAACTGCTGGTCACCGGCGCAGCTACGCCAGATGCGCAATCACCGCAACCTTTCCGATATCACGGAAGTGGTGATCCACTGGACCGATCTGGACTACGCCCGTAGCGTCTATGCCCTGCAGCGCGGCGTCTCGGTCCACTGGTTGGTGCCGCTGGCCCCCGATCCCAGCCAGCCGGCGCTGGAGATGGTCGACCCGCGCAACGCCGCCTGGCACGCCGGCCCTTTGAACGAGGGCGTCTGGGAGGACGCCGCCCATCTGCTCTGTGTCCCCGGCACTACATGCCTCCCGAACGGCAACGTACATTCGCTGGGTTTTGAGAACGTCGGCAATTCGGTGCCCAATGCCTACCAGGTGGGCGTCATGACCGACATTATGGCGAGCTTGATCGAAGAAGGCTATCCGATCCAGCTCGACCGCCAGCATATCGTTGGACACAAGGAGATCAACCGCCACAAGCCCGACCCCGGCAACCTGGACATGAACGCGGTCATCGCCACGGTGCGCGCGAAGCTCAATTCGGCCGGCACGGCGCCCGTGGCGCTCCCGCCGGTGGTGACGCCCACGCCGACGCCGCCGGCGGGAGCGGCGGACGGCAGCAGCACCAATCCCTTTATCCTCAGCGGCGCCGCCAGCGGCCAGTTGGTGGGCGACAGCGGCGGGGCCTTCACCTACTACGCGATCACCCAGCCCTCGGGCGATCCCATCACCCTGCAGTTCAGCTACACGGGCATCAATGCGCCCGCCGGCGCGGTCGGCGTCAGCATATTCCAGGGTTTGACGAACCTGGGGACGCTCAGCCCGATGGGCGGCCAGAACGGGGAGACGCTGACAATCCATCCCCAGGCGGGCGAGGACATATCCGTGCAGGTCTTCAGCTACGTCCCGCAAACCGTGTCCTGGCAACTCGGCGTCGGTTAGTCGATGCGCAGGACAATCTTGCCGAACTGCTCCGCCCGCTCCAGGCGCGCCAGCGCCGCCCCGGCCTCGGCGAGCGGATAGGCCCGGTCGATGACGGGCCGCACATGTCCGCCCTCGAACAGGGCGAGCATGGCGGCAAAGTCCGCCGACGAGCCCATCGTCGTGCCGAGGACGGAGAGCTGCTTCCAGAAGATGCGCCGCACCGTCAGGTGCGGCGCATTGCCCGTCGTCGCGCCGTAGCTCACCAGGCGACCGCCGGGACGCGCGACGTCCAGCGCCTGCTCGAAGGTCGCTCCGCCAACGCCATCGATGATCAGGTCCGGCCCGCCGTCCGTCGCCTGGCGGATGGCGGCGACCCAGTCCGACGTGCGGTAGTTGAAGCCGCGCTCGGCTCCCAGTCCGGCGGCGCGTTCCAGTTTCGCGTCGCCGCCCGATGTCACGAACACCCGCGCTCCGAGCCCCCGCGCCAGCACCAGCGCCAGCGTGGCGACGCCGCCGCCGATGCCGATGATCAGCACCCGCTCGCCTGGCTGGAGTGCGCCACGGCTCACGAGCGCCCGGTACGCGGTCAACCCCGCAAGCGGGATGGCCGCGGCCTCCTCGATGCTCAGCCCCGCCGGCATGGGCAGGACGTTGGCGGCCGGCACCGTCACCAGTTGGGCGAAGGTGCCGTTGTCCGGCATCCCCAGGATCCGGAACGTCGGCGCGGCGACCCGCTGGTCGTCGCCCCAATCCAGGCAGGGGTTGATGATTACCGCATCGCCCACCCGGACATGGGTCACACCGGCGCCGGCGGCCGCGACCGTGCCCGCGCCGTCGGCGCCGAGGACGGTGGGATAGCGCAATCCGGCGTACTGGCCGCGGCAGATGTAGACGTCGCGATGGTTGAGCGCCGCGGCACGCAGCCGGACCACCACCTCACCCGGCTCCGCCACGGCGTCGGCAACCTCCTCCACGCGTATGCTCGCCGGATCTCCGACGCCGTGTACGACGACCGCTTGCATCGTGCGTACTCCCTCCCGGTGAGTGACAGTAAACGCGGGTAGTGTACGCGCCCCATCCCCCACCGGCGACGCTTTCGGGCGGTTAGACTGGAAACGGGCGCCAGGCATACCAAAGGAAAAGGCGTTACGGGATGATCCGGACGATACCGCACCTTCCGCGCCCGCTGGGACCTAGTGCGCTGCTCTGCCTGGTCCTGCTCCTCACCGCGTGCAGCGGCGCCAGTAGCGCGTCGAACGCCTCAACGTCCTCCGGCGCGGCGATTGCTACCAGCACCGCGACATCGGCTCCGGTATCGTCGGCCACCGGCGTAAAGACGGTGTCGGCTGCTCGCTCGGTAACCAGCAGCGTGTCGACGTCTTCCGCTGCGTCTACAGCGTCCGCTTCCTCAACGATGTCCACCGCGAGCGTCGCGGCTGGAACGACGGCCGCGACAGCGACCAGCGCCGGCACCACCGGGACCTCGGTAAAGACTGCGACGACCGGTACAGCTAGCGCGCAATCGCCCACCGCTAGCGCGGCATCCGGCGCCAATGCGGACAACTGGCTGACCTATCACCGCACGCTCACGCGCGGCGGGGATGACCCAGCGTCGGGGCCGTTCTCGTCGGTGAAACAGACCTGGCAGTCGCCGCAGTTGGACGGTGATGTCTATGCTGAGCCGCTGCTCGACAACGGACACCTCTTCATCGTCACGGAAAACGACACCTTCTACAGCCTGGACGCCGCCAGCGGCAAGATCGTGTGGCAGCAGCACGTCGGCGATCCGGTGCCGCGTTCCTCGCTGCCGTGTGGCGACATTGACCCGACGGGCATCACCGGGACGCCGGTGATCGACCCGGCGAGCGGCAACCTCTTTGCGGTGGCCTTCGAGCAACCGGGCAAGCACGAGCTCTATGCCGTCGACATCGCCAGCGGCGCGGTTCGCTACCACGTGCCGATCGACCCGCCCGGTGCCAACCCGATCGTCCAGCAACAGCGGTCGGCGCTCGCCCTCTCCAAGGGCGTGGTGTACGTCGCCTACGGCGGGCTGGATGGCGACTGCGGCCAGTACCACGGTTGGGTCGTCGCGGCCGCCGCCAATAACGGGAAGACGCAGGCGACCTATCAGGTGCCGACGCAGCGCGAAGGGGCGATCTGGGCGCCCGCCGGGCCGGCGGTGGATGACGCCGGCAATCTGTACGTGGCCACCGGCAACGGCAGCTCCACCAGCACATTCGACTACGGCAACGCCATCGTGAAGCTGTCGCCCAGGTTGCAGGTGCTTGACTGGTTCGCGCCGACCAATTGGGCGGAGCTGAGCAGCACCGATCTCGACCTCGGCTCGATCTCGCCGTTGCTCCTGCCCAACGGCCTCATCTTCCAGGTCGGCAAGGGCGGCGAGGGCTATCTCTTGCATACGGACCATCTGGGCCAGATCGGCGGCCAGGTCTTCGCGGCGCAGGTGTGCGCCCGCGGCTCCGGCGCGTTCGGCAGCACCGCCTTTGCTGCGCCCTATATCTATGTGCCCTGCCGCAACGGCATGGTGGCGCTGCAGCTCGAGAGCGCGTCGTTCCGCGTCGCCTGGACGGGGCCGGACGCGGCGCCGGACTCGCCGGTGGTCGGCGGCGGCATCGTCTGGGCGGTGAACCCCTCCCGGAACGCGCTGGTGGGCCTCGACGCCGCCAGCGGCGCAGCCCGCTTTTCCCAGGCCCTGCCGGCCAGCCCCGGCGGCCTCCCCCACTTCATCGCCCCGACCGTGGCGGCCGGTACCGTCTACACCGCCGCCGGGAGGGTCGTCATCGCCGTCCGCTGACCCTGCGTACGCCAGGCGGCCACCGTCGCGGCGTGGCCCTGCCGGGCCTGCCCTTCCGACGGGTAGTCGAACGGCCCGTCGACCAGCGTCGTCGTGGCAAGCCCCGACGCGTCGGCTTCGTACACCGCCGTCTGGTACCGGGGCGTCGCCTGCTTCCAGGGTTGGACATCCTGTAAGTTATAGGTCAACACCACCACCGTCTGCCGGCCGCGCTCCGCCTCGATGGCCGTCCGCAGCCGGAATGGACGCTTCCGCATGGTCCGCTCCTCTCGATAATGGAACTTTTGTTCTTATTCAGTATACCCGATGGAGCGAGGGGGACAAGGGGATCGCAGTTCTGCACGGCGGTCGTCCCGTGTCGCTAAGATAGCGGGGACACGCCACCGCGCTGTACCACCTGGGAGGTGACCACTATGCCCGTCGATCCGAGTGCCAGCTACAGCTTCACCATCCGCTGCGCCATCACCAATCGCCCCGGTATGCTGGGGCGGCTGACTTCATGCATCGGCGAGGTCGGCGGCGACATCGGGGCGATCGACATCGTCCGTGCCGAAGAAGGTGTGCTCGTGCGCGACCTGACGGTGGCGGCGCGGGACGACGACCATGCCGCGGCGATCGTCGCCGCGGTGCAAGCGATCCCCGGCATCGATGTCGTGAACGTGTCCGACCGCGTCTTCTTACTGCACCTTGGCGGCAAGATCGAAGTCCACTCCAAAGCGCCGATGAAGACGCGCGACGACCTCTCCATGGCCTACACGCCCGGCGTGGCGCGCGTCTGTCTCGCCATCGCCGCCGATCCGGCCAAGGCGTTTCAACTGACGATCAAGCGCAACACCGTCGCGGTCGTCAGCGACGGCACCGCCGTCCTGGGCCTGGGCGACATCGGCCCGGAGGCGGCCATGCCGGTGATGGAAGGCAAGGCGATGCTCTTCAAGGAGTTCGCCAACGTCGACGCCTTCCCGATCTGCCTCGCCACCCACGATCCAGACGAAATCACCGCCATCGTCGCCGCGATCGCGCCCGGCTTCGGCGGCATCAATCTGGAAGATATCAGCGCCCCGCGCTGTTTCGCCATCGAAGACGCCCTGAAGGCGCGGCTGGACATCCCCGTTTTCCACGACGATCAGCACGGCACGGCCGTCGTGGTGCTCGCCGCCGCCATCAATGCCGCCAAGGTCGTTGGCAAACGGCTGGAGGATCTGCGGGTGGTCGTCAACGGCGTGGGAGCGGCGGGCGTCGCCTGCATCAAGATGTTGCTGGCCGCCGGGGTCTGCGACATCGTCGCCTGCGACCGTTTCGGCATCCTGGCGCCGGATGGCCCGCTGATCGGCGACGCGCAGCGCTGGATCGTGGCCCAGACGAACCAGGGTCACCGTGCCGGCAGCGTCCACGACGCCGTGCGCGGGGCCGACCTCTTCATCGGCGTCTCCGGTCCCGGCGTCCTGACGCCGCCGGACCTCGGGACGATGGCGCGCGACCCGATCGTCTTCGCCCTCGCCAATCCGTCGCCGGAGATCCAGCCGGAAGACGCCCGCGGCATGGTGCGCGTGATGGCGACCGGCCGCAGCGACTATCCGAACCAGATCAATAACGTCCTCGCCTTCCCCGGCATCTTCAGGGGTGCGCTGGACTGTGGCGCGCGGACGATCAACGAGGCGATGAAGCTCGCGGCGGCCCAGGCCATCGCCGGCCGGGTGGCGCCGGACGAGCTCTCCGAGGAATACATCGTGCCCAGCGTCTTCAACCGCCGGGTCGTCACCGACGTTGCCTACGCGGTGGTGGAGGCCGCCATCGCCACCGACGTCGCCCGCCGCCCGCGCCAGCCGGCCGGGGCGTGATGGGGGCGCCATGAGGGGATGAGGAGTTGAGCAGTTAGGGGTTGGGGCGAAGCACCTGCAGCGCGTGCGGCTCCAGGGTCACCGTGAGCGGAGTCGGAGGCACCGCTTCGCCGTCGATCTGGACGGGCGCCGGTTCACCGCCGATGCGTACTGCCGTTCCGCGCCGGAGCATGAAGAGGGGATGGCCGGCGTGTCCGCCGGAGTACAGGCGGGGCAGCGTGCGCAAGGCGTCGAGGCGCGTCAGCGGCCCGGCCAGCGCCAGGTCGAGGCAGCCATCGTCAACGACGGCGCCGGGGACGATCTGCATGCCGCCGCCATACCAGCCACCGTTGGCGACGACCACAAAGAGGGCAGCGCCGGACTGGCTCCGGCCATCCAGATCGATCGCCAGGTGGCGATGGCGGAGCCGCCAGATGCCTCGGACCGCCGCGAGCAGATAGGCCGCCGAACCATGGACGTGCCGGGCGGCCCGCACCGTCGCCGCGACTTCGGCATCGAAGCCGGCGCTCAGTACGTTCACCGCAAGGTCGGTGTGCCCGTCCGGCCAGCGCGCGCGCAGCAGGTCGATCGAACGGGGACGGCCATTCCAGAGCAATGATGCCGCCTGCCGCCAGTCGTTCGGCAAGCCAAGCGAGCGAATGGTGTCGTTGCCCTGACCTGACGCAATCGGCAGGAGGGCACAGGTTGTCGAAACAGCATTCATTCCGGCGACGACGTGATGGATCGTGCCGTCCCCGCCGATGGCGACGACTGCGGACGCACCGCGCGAGGCGGCGTCGCGGGCCGCGGCCCGGGCCTGGTCAGCCGCGTTGGTCGTCAGGACCTGACACCGGATGCCGTGCGCTGCCGCGAGCGCCACGACGGCCGCCGCCAGGTGCGGGGCTGTACCCCTTCCCGCCTTCGGGTTGACGATGACGAGCGTATCCGGCAAGACCAGTCTCCACCTTCCCAGAGGAGCATAGTCACCGCCGGCATGGTGCTCAACCTGGGGAAGGCCGGTGTGCTGGGATAGTCCCGCCTTCTCGTTGTATGCTATGGCGGTAACGCAATGAGGAACGCCAAGCATGCCCGGCCCGCGAGTCCGCCTCGCCGCATTCCCCAAATGTTATATGGACGAGCTGAGCAAGACGCGAAGTATGACCCTTTTGCAATGGATCGAGATGGCGGCGGAACTGCCGGTCGATGGGCTGGAGCTCTACGACGGCTTCTTCCCGCGCTTTGACCAAGATTATGTCGCCCAGGTGCGCGACGCCCTGCTGGCGCGCCACCTCGCGATGCCGATGCTCTGCTTCAGTCCCGACTTCACGCAGCCGGACCCGGCCCGCCGGCGGGCGGAGGTCGAGCGCCAGAAGCGCATGATCGACCTGGTCGCGACCTTCGACTGCCCGCCGCCGCGCACCTGCCGCGTCCTCTCCGGTCAGCGCCGCCCCGAGGTGGGCGTCGACCAGGGCGTGGCCTGGGTCGTGGAATGCCTGCAGGAGCTGCTGCCGTACGCCGCCGAGCGGCAGGTGATCCTGGCGATGGAGAACCACTACAAAGACAACTACTGGCAACACCCGGAATTCGCCCAGCACTTGCCGGTGCTCCGGCGGATCGTGGAGCAGATCGACTCGGATTGGTTCGGGATCAACTACGACCCTTCCAACGCCATCCTGGCGGGCGAGGACCCGCTGGAGGTACTGGATGCCCTGAAAGAGCGCGTCGTGAGCATGCACGCGAGCGACCGCTTCCTGAAGGCCGGATATAGCGTTGAGGACCTGCGCCGCCAGGAGGACAGCGTCGGCTATGCCGCGATCCTGGAGCACGGCGAGATCGGCAAAGGCTTGAACGATTACGACGCGATCTTCCGCACGCTCGACGCCGTAGGCTTTCACGGTTGGGTTTCCATTGAGGACGGCATGCATGGGATGGAAGAATTGCGCCGTTCCGCCGTGTTTTTGCGCCAGAAGTTCCTGCAGCACTTTGGCGGGAGCTGATGGCACCGCGGCCGGAGCTGCGAGTTGTGGAGCAGACGGGGAGGGATGCTGATGGTTACTCTTGCGACGCGGCGGGGCTTCACTGCAACGGAATATCACCAGATGGCCGAGGCAGGCATCTTGACGGAGGATGACCGGATCGAGCTGATCGCGGGAGAGATTGTAGAGATGAGCGCGATCGGGGCCTTGCATGTCAACTGCGTGAATGCCCTGGATGATATCCTGCACCGTCTTGTTGGACGGGACATGACCGTCAGCGTCCAAAATCCTATCCGCCTGCAATTCGACACGGAACCAGAGCCCGACATCGCCATCGTGACAGCGAGTTCCGACAGGCGGAGGGTTCTCACCCCCAAGGATGTGCTCCTGCTGATCGAGGTGGCTGATTCGTCGCTGGAATACGATCGTGGCACAAAGCTACCCCTGTACGCCCGTTCCGGAATAGCGGAGGCGTGGATCGTCGACCTGGACGGCCAGACCATCGAGCGTCATACAGAACCACAGGGGGGCGCATACCTCCGGGTGGTCTCCGCCCAGCGCGGCGACACCATTGCCTCAACGACGCTGCCGGCAGTGGCGCTCGATGTGAATGCCGTTCTCGGCTAGAAAGGCAGCCGACGCATGGTGTGGTGTTGCAGAGTACAACGGGCCCGGCCGTTTCCATGGCGACGATGAGCGATCCGTCGCCCTTCACGCATTTGGACCGTAGCGGGCGCGCTCGGATGGTCGACGTCGGCGACAAGCCGGACACGGTGCGGGAGGCGGTCGCGCGCGGGGAGGTCTGGCTGCGACCGTCGACCCTCGCCCTGATTCGCGACCGCCAGGTGGTCAAGGGCGACGTGCTGGCGATCGCCCAGGTCGCCGCGGTGATGGCGGCCAAACAGACGCCGGCGCTGATCCCGCTCTGCCATGCGCTGCTCCTCAGCGCCGTCGAGGTCGATTTCGACACGGGACACGAGGACCACATCGGCATCGAAGTCCGCGTGCGCACGGTCGGCAAGACCGGCGCCGAGATGGAGGCGCTCACCGCGGTGTCGGTGGCGGCGCTGACGATCTACGACATGTGCAAAGCGGTTGACCGCGGCATGCGGATCGAACACGTGCGCCTGGTGCGAAAGTCGGGCGGCAAGAGCGGCGAATGGCTGGCCGATGAGGAGGCACCGTGATGGACGAACGCGCGATGACCGCCGCCGTGCTGACCGTCTCCGACCGGGCGTTCGCCGGCGAGGCGGAGGACCGCAGCGGGCCGCTCCTGACCGACCTGGTCCGCGCCGCCGGCTTCCGGGTCGTCGCGGCGACCATCGTCCCGGACGAGCGCGCCGAGATCGGCGACCGGCTGCGTACATGGGCCGACCGCGATCGCGTCGCCCTGATCTGCACCACGGGCGGGACGGGGCTGGCGCCACGCGACGTCACGCCCGAGGCCACGCGCGACGTGCTGGAGCGCGAAGTGCCCGGCATCGCGGAGGCCATGCGCACGGCCAGCCTATCGGCGACGCCGCTCGCCATGCTCAGCCGGGCCGTGGCCGGTGTGCGCGGAGAGACGCTGATCGTGAACCTGCCGGGGAGCCCGAAGGCGGTGCGCGAGTGCTTCGCGGTGGTCGCCCCGGTATTGGCGCACGCGGTTGAGTTGATCGCCGGGGCGGCAAGCCAGCACCGCACCGCCTGAGCTTGCGGCTGGCGGGGTCCGTCTACCGCACTTCCGCCGGACTGGGCGTCCCGTTCGCCGCCGAAGCGACGGTGTCATCCATCGACGGTGTGCCATTCACCCGCGACTCCGCTTGGAGGAGCGAGTCCAGGTGGATGCGGAGATCGGTCAGATGGGCCAGGAACCCTTCTAACAGATTGGGGTCTTCGATCCGCCCCTGTTTGTAGAGGTCCATGGCCTCCAGCTTCAGGCGGGCGAGCCTTCGCCGCAACTCTAGCGGTCGGGCGAGCGAGGTGCTGCCGGACTCCTCCCAGTCGAACACGGCCGCCTCGACGTCGGTGACCTGGACGATGTAGTCCTTGAGCGACGCCATCTGCCGGATGCGGCGCGAC
>JAICXR010000294.1 GCA_025980355.1 Chloroflexota bacterium
CGAGCAGCGCGACGTGGCCATAGGTCGTGACACTGCCGGCGGGGATGCCCCGCACCACGGCATAGACCCGCTCGGAGAATTGACCGGCGGCCGCCGATTGGTTCAACCGAGCTCTGCTTGGCAAAGGAGTGAATCGGCAGGATGGTCCGGCTACCCCGCCGGCCAGATCGGTTGGGTCCAGGCGGACCGCCCCTGGCGATCGGTGACCTGGACCCGTACCCACGGCTCGTCACCGCGCAGCGTGAACTCGGCCATGACCAACGGCGTCGCCTGGTCCCAGATCCGGTATTGATTGCGACCGGCGAAGCCGAGACAGTAGATCGCCGCGCAGGGGGAGCAGGACACCGTCACCGTCCTGCCGTCGATGTCCACCGCCCGCAACTCCGGCCCGGCGCTGCAATAGAAATGGCCATGGTGCAGCGCCGCCACGGCCGCCGGAGCAGTACGCTCGGCGGCGTGCAGGACGACCCAGCCCAGCGCCCCATCCGGGAAGCGAAAATGGGCGTCGTCGGTGGCGAAGCCCCAGAGTCGCCGCCCGCGACGCAACGCTTCATCCCAGGCGGCAACGGCGACGCCCTTTTCGCTGTCCAGCACCGTGCCGCCGTTCCAGATTTCCACGCCCGTCGCCGCGTCTATGGCCAGTAGGTCTGCCCCGGTCAAGCCCGACCAGTGCGGGTGGGCGACGACGACCACGGCGCCGGCGCCCGTCAACAGCCGGGCCGACTCCGCCCCCGGCGTCGTCACCGGCGGCAGCGTCGGCGGCAGCGGACCGAGCGACACCAGATGGTACTGCCCGCCGAATTCCGCGCCCGAAGCCGTGACTTCGGTGCCGGGAATGAGCACCATGCCGCGGTCGTCCAGGCCCTCCAGGTCTGTGACCACATTGTGATCGGTGATGGCGAGCGCGTCGTAGTGGCGCCCCGCGTACCAGTCGACATAGGCTTGGGGCGCCAGCCGCCCGTCCGATCCGGTCGTATGCCCGTGCAGGTTGGCCCGCAGCCGCACGGGGCCATCGCCGAGGAGGTTCACCACGCTGACCTTCCCGCTTTCGCTGCTCGGGGCATCGGAGCGAATCCCGGCTACGGCACGTTGAACGGCGGCCGGGTGCCCGCGCCGAGTACCGGCTTCAGTCCCCGTTCCTCCAGGTGGACGAGCCGCCAGATGCCGGGGGTGACGGAGGAACGTTCAATGGTCGTGCGCAGGGCGGCGGTGCCGGGCACCTGCTGAGCGGTCAGGTCGCTGCTGCCGAGGTAGGCGGCCATGAGGAGGACGGAGGCCAGCACCGCGCCGAAGCCGAGGCCGAAGAGGCCGCCGAAGAGGTGGGACGAGGGCAGCCCGCGCGCGGCGCGCGTCTCCGGCCGGGCGAAGCCGAGCAGCCAACCGACAATGCCGGCGGCGACCGCCGTCGCGATAATTGTGACGACGACGAAAACCAGCGCTTGAATCAGGGGGGTGCTGGTGGTCGTGAGCAACCGCTGCACCTGGGTTGCGGCGCCGATGTCGAAGCGGGCGCCGACCACGACGCCGATGAGGATCGCGATCAGGAGCACCAGCGCATACCAGTAGCCGGTCGTGAAGCCCCAGACCAGCGTGATGAACACGAGGACCGGGACGGCGATGTCGATCCAGTTCGGCATCGGCTAACCGGCGCGGAGCGCGGCGCCCAGCGTGGCGGCGAGCGCTTCGCGGATGGTCTCCCGCACCTCGTTTACCTCCTCTACCGTCAACGTTCGATCCTGGGCCTGGAAGGTCAAGGCGAAGGCCAGGCTCTGTTTGCCGGCCCCAATCTGCTCACCGCGATAGACGTCGAACAGCCGTACCTTCCGGCACAGCGCGCCGGCAGATTGGCGGACCACCGCCGTCACCGCCGCGGCCGGCGTTTCGTCCGACACCACCACGGCAATGTCCTGCTCTACCACCGGGTAACGGGAAGGCGCTTCGATTACGACCGGCTCAGTGTACGCAGCAAGCGATTGGAGATCAAGTTCCGCGACATACGCTCGCCCGGTCAGGCCATAGGCGGTAGCACAAACGGGGTGTACTTCCCCAATGACGCCGATCGTCGTCGCGCCAAGGCGCAGCCAGGCGGTACGGCCGGGATGCAGCGCCGGGTGCGTGCCGGCCTCCCACTGCACCGGGGCGATCGCCAGACGACCGAACAGGGCGGCGAGAACGCCCTTGAGGCTCCAGAAGTCCAGCGGCTGCGCCGGCTCCTGCCAGGAGCGCGGGTGGTCCAGGCCCGCCAGACCGACCGTCAGGCTACGCAACTCGCGCGGGAGAGTGCCCGGCTCCGCCGGCTCGTAGACGCGACCGACCTCGAAGAGGGCGACCCGATCGTTGTGGCGAGCGTTCAGCGCCAGCGTCCGCAGCATGCTGTCCAAGAGCGTCAGCCGGAGGGTGGTCCAGTCCGGCGAGAGCGGGTTGCGGACGGTGATCGCCCGGGGAAGCAATGCCGCCAGCCCGTCCGGGCGCAAGCTCGGCAGCACCGCCTGCCGATCGGCGCCGGTCGGCTGCTGCCCGGAGGCCAGCAGCCGGGCCATGCTCTCTTGGCTCGTGAGCGGGTAGTTGACCGTTTCGTTCAGTCCGAGCTCCAGCAACAGTGCGCGTAAGCTCGCTTCGAAGGCGAGCCAGGGGTTGACCTGCGTCGCCGGGGGCGGCGAGCTGGGCAGCGTCGGCGCGATTTCGTCGTAGCCGCGGATGCGGGCGACGTCTTCGATCAGGTCCGGCGTCACCGAGACGTCGCGGCGGAAGCTGGGCACGTCGACCGTCCAGGCCCGCTCACCCTCCGGCGTCAGCGTGTAGCCGAGCGCCGTGAGCGTCCGTTCGACCGCGTCGGGGCGATAGGTCGCCCCCAGCAGCTTTTCGAGCGTCGCCAGGTCCAACGGCAGGCGCCGCACGGGCTCGGGTTGCGGGTAGACGTCGATCACGCCCCGGCAGACCGAACCGCCGGCCAGTTGGGCGATCAGTTGCGCGGCGCGATCGAGCGCCGGACGGACATAGGCGGGGTCGATACCGCGCTCGAAGCGCATCGACGCCTCGGAACGGAGGCCGAGCGCCTGGGACGTGCGCCGGATACTGGCCGGGGCGAACGAGGCCGATTCGATCAGGACATCGGTGGTGCCGACGCCCACTTCGCTGTCGCTGCCGCCCATCACGCCGGCCACCGCGATGGCGCGTTCGGCGTCGCAGATCAGCAGCATCTCCGGCGTCAGCGCGCGCTCCGTGTTGTCCAGCGTGCGGATCGTTTCCCCGACCCGGGCCCGGCGCACGACGACGGCGCCCCCGCGCACGTGCGTGAAGTCGAAGGTGTGGAGGGGCTGCCCGATCTCCAGCATGACGTAGTTGCTGACGTCCACCACGTTGTTGACGGCGCGGACGCCCGCCGCTTCCAGCCGCCCGCGCAGCCACTCCGGCGAAGGGCCGATGCTGACGCCCCGCACCAGCCGGGCGGCATAGCGGGGACAGAGGTCCGGCGCGTCGATCCTGATCCGCACCTGCTCGTCGGTCGGCGGCCCGGCCTCCGTTATCATCACGTCGCCCTGGCAGAGCGGCTGCTCGGTCAGCGCGGAGACCTCGCGGGCGACGCCCCGAATGGAGAGGCAGTCCGGCCGGTTCGGTGTGATATAGAGGTCGAGGACGGTGTCGCCGAGCGCGTCGGCCAGCGGCGTGCCCGGCGCCGGACCATCGTCGAGGATCAGGATGCCCTCGTGGTCGTCGGAGATGCCCAACTCCCGCGGCGAGCAGAGCATGCCCTCCGACACGACGCCGCGCACGCGCCGGCGTTCGATCGTCATGTCGCCCACCGTGCTCCCTGGCAGGGCGACCGGCACCGTCTGGCCAGCGGCGATGTTGGTGGCGCCGCAGACGATCTGGGCCGGGGCGCTTGCGCCGGTGTCGACCGTCGCCAGTTGCAGGCGATCGGCGTTGGGATGCTTTTCCAGGGCGACGATCTTGCCGACCACCAGCCCCGGCCAGGCCGCGCCGGTCTGCTCCACGCCCTCCACCTCCGTGCCGGACATGGTCAAACGGGTGGCGAGTTCGGCGATCGGCAGGGGCAGCGGCACGAACTCCCGCAGCCAGCGCAACGGCACCTTCACCAGGCCGCCCCCCGCTCCCAGGTCGGCGGCTCCGCCGGTGGTACGCGCAACTGGCGCAGGAAGCGCAGGTCGTTCTGGTAGAACAGCCGGATGTCCTCGATGCCATAGCGCGGCATGGCGATGCGCTCGATGCCGGTGCCGAAGGCGAAACCCTGATAGCGGTTGGGGTCCAGGCCGCCGTACTCCAGCACCTTCGGGTGGACCATCCCAGCGCCCAGGATCTCCAGCCAGCCGCTACCCTTGCAGACCCGGCAACTGGCGTCCTTCCCTTCGCAGAGGAAGCAGTCGATCGCCATCTCCGCGCCGGGTTCAACGAAGGGGAAGTAGTCGCAGCGGAAGCGCGTGCGGCGTTGCGCGCCGAAGAGCTGGCGGGCGACATCGGTGAGGACGCCCTTGAGGTCGGCGAAGCTGACCCGCTCGTCGACCATCAGTCCCTCGAACTGGAAGAACTGGGACTCGTGCGTCGCGTCCAGTTGCTCGTAGCGGTAGACCCGCCCGGGGAAGATCACGCGGAGCGGTGGCGTGTGCTCCTGCATGTAGCGTACCTGCATCGGCGAGGTGTGGGTCCGCAGCAGCATGCGGTCGTCGATCCAGAGCGTGTCCCACATGTCGCGCGCCGGGTGGTCCGGCGGGATATTTAGCGCCTGGAAGTTGAAGTAGTCCCACTCCACCTCCGGCCCTTCGACGGCCTGGAAGCCGAGGTTGGCGAAGGCGCGCAGGATGTCGTTCATCGCCTGGATCGTGGGATGCGGCACGCCGGCCGCCACCGGCCGGCCGGGCAGGGTGACGTCGAGCCGCTCGCTCGCCAGTTGGCGACGCAGTTTCGCCTGCTCCGCC
>JAICXR010000374.1 GCA_025980355.1 Chloroflexota bacterium
GGCCAGTCGCCACTGGAGCCGTCCGACATGGCGCTCCCGGCGCCCGATTGCCCGCACGCCGCGCTGGGGCCGTTGCCGGCGCCGCGCCCTCGTGTCATCTCGGCGAGTAAGCGGACGGACATCCCCGCCTTCTATCTGAAGTGGATGATCGCACGCTGCCGGGAGGGCTGGGTCGATGTGCCGAACCCGATGTTCCGGCGTGCGCCCGACCCGCTCAAGCGGCTGACCCACGTCTCGCTGCGGCCGGAACACGTGCTGGCCATCGTCTGGTGGTCGAAGAACTATGCAGTCTACGAGCGTTTTCACGAAGCCTTCGCCCCCTATTCGCGCCAGTACTTCCACTTCACCATCAACTCGCGCCGCGAGGACCTGGCCTGGCTCGAGCCGGATGTGCCGCCGGTCGACGAGGCGCTCCGTCAAGTCCGCTTCCTCGTCGACCGGCACGGTCCGCAGATGCTCGCCTGGCGTTACGACCCGCTCGTGTTCTGGTCCGAAGGTGAACAGCGCTGCAGTAATTGGGACTCCGAGTTCTTCGCGCGCATGTGCCGGGAACTCGGCCGCCTCGGCGTCACCCAGGTCTTCACCAGCGTGGCCGACCATTACCGCAAATTCGAGCAGCGCATGCAGCGCTGCTGGCCCCACCGCCTGCTGCGCGAACCGGAACCGGCGGAATTGCAGGAATTGACGTGCTCAATGCAGCAGATGACGGCCGCCCACGGGTTGCGCCTCGCCGGCTGCACCGAGCCGGCCATGACGGCCTGCGGCATCCCGGCGGGGAGCTGCATCAGCGCCAGCGTGCTGGGGCAGCAGCCGGGTCCCAAGATACCGGGCGGCCGGGCCAGCGATACGCACATGGCGGGTCGCGAGAGCTGCGGCTGCACCGTCCACACGGACATCGGCGACTACGTCGAGCAGGAATGCGGCTACGCCTGCGCCTACTGCTACGCCAACCCGAATCACCGGCGCTTCACGGCGCCGCCGCCTGGCGAATAACTTCATGGCCACGAGAGGCGATGCGATTTCCGGCTATAGACTCACCCGTCCGCCAGCCACGTCCAGGGTGACGCCGGTGATCCACGAGGAGCTGTCGGACGCCAGGAAGAGCGCGGCCAGGGCGATGTCGTCGGGGAGTCCCAGCCTGCCCAGCGGGAACCCGGCTGCCACGCGTTGCCGTTGCTCCTCCGAGGCGCGCCGCAGCGGATGTTCCTCGGTGACGATGGCGGAAGGGGCGATGCAGTTGAGGCGGACACCTTGCGGGCCGACCTCCCTGGCCACGTGGCGGGTGAGCATCACCACCCCGGCCTTGGCGGCGGCGTAGGCCACCGCCGCCCCGCCGGGCAGCCGCCCGGCCGTGGACGCCATCGTGATGATGACGCCGCGCCGCCGCTCGAGCATACCGGGCAGGAAGCACTGGATCGCCAGGAACGTGGCGGTCAGGTTGCTGTCGATCGTCGCCCGCCACTCCGCCTCGGTCACCTCCGTGATGGGCGACGGTTGTCCGCCACCGCCGACGAACGCGCCGAGGACGTCGACCGGGCCGAACGTGTCCTCCGTACGCCGGCGCAACGCCGCCAGCACCGCGCCGTTGGTGGCGTCGCCGACCACACCGAGCGCCTCGCCGCCAGCGCCGCGAATCCGCTCGACCGCGGTGTCCACGGCCGCGGCGTCCCGGCCGTTCACCACCACCCGGACGCCGTTGGCGGCCAGCAGCCGGCAGGTTGCGGCCCCGATGCCCCGCGAACTGCCGGTGACGACGGCCACCTTGCCGGCCAGGTCGGGATAGGTCGGCAAGGCCCCGGTGCCGCTTCCTTCAAGGTCTGCCACGCGTTTTCCTCCCTTCGATGACACCATCCGAGCGCACACTGCCGCTCCCACGAGGTCAGGAATCCGCTATCCAGGCGCTCGATGGCGCCGCGCTTTGAGGATCACCGGCGTCAGCCCGGAAAACTCGCCGAGCTCGAACATCCCAATCCTCCTCTTGGGGCGGCCTAGTCAAGGATAGGCCCTCCCCTAAGGGGAGAGTCAAGGGCCTGGGGACGTGAACAGCGGGTGTGGTCCAGAAAGGGGGTCTCGGACTGCGCCGAGCGACCGTTGGCGCTTGTCTATTCGGTCGCCAGGCGGCCTAGCCCGATTAGCCGGCTATTCTCCTCATGGTAAGGTGCCCGGTTGCCAAACACCAGGGGCGATGGCGCATGATTATGCGCACGCGAACCCACGATGGAGCGCGCAGGGGTGAAGCTCGTCCTCTTCTCCGACCTCCACCTCGATGCCCAGTTCGCCGGGTTGGGGCCGGACGGGCAGGCGGCGCGGGGACGGCGGAAGGCGCTGCGCGACACCCTGGAGCGGATCGTGCACCTGGCCCAGCAGGAGCGGGCGGACGCCCTCCTCTGCGGCGGCGACCTCTACGAACACGAACGTTGCTCGCCCGATACCGCCGCTTTCTTGCAGGCAACCTTCCAGCGGCTGCGGCCGCTGCCCGTGTACATCGCCCCCGGCAACCACGACTGGCTCAGTCCCGCCAGCGTCTACCGACGCATCGCCTGGAGTAGCAACGTCCACATTTTCACTGGCCAGACATTGACGCCGGTGACGCTGGCGGATGGCTTGACCCTCTGGGGCGCGGCCCACGCGGCGCCGGCCAACACCGCCAACTTCCTGGACGGTTTTCGTGTCGACCGCGGTGGCGTCCATCTTGCCCTCTTCCACGGCGCCGAGCAAGGGTGGCAGATGCCGGGCGAGGAAGAGAAGCTGCCACACGCGCCGTTCTGGGCGGCGCAGATCGCCGGTGCCGGCTTGCAGCACGCCTTCCTCGGCCATTACCACCAACCACGCGATGGCGAGCGTCACACCTACCCGGGCAACCCGGCCCCCCTCACGTTCGGCGAAGCGGGGGAACGGGGGGCGGTGGTGGTCGATGTCCGGGGAGACGGCAGCTTGCAGCGCGAACGCCACCGGGTGGCGACCGTGGACGTGCATGACCTCACGCTCGACGTTGGCGGTTGCCGTAGCCAGCAAGCGGTGCGTGCGGCGGCGGCCCGGGCCGTGGAGGGTCTGCGCGGCGACGTTCGGGTCACCCTGGCCGGCGAGCTGGCGCCGGAGGTCGATCTGCGGCTGTCCGAGCTGGGGACGGCGGCGCCATGGCTGCGCGTCCTGGTCGTGCGCGGCGGGGACCTGCGACCGGGCTATGATCTCGCTGCCATCGGCGGTGAGCCCACCGTACGCGGCCAGTTCGTGCGCGACGTCCGGGCCGACGCGACGCTATCAGAGGAAGAGCGCCGGCGGGTGCTGCTCACCGGCCTGCGCGCCCTTGACGGGCGGCAGGACCTGGAGGCGCCGTAGGTGCGGATCGAATCGGTGCAGGCGATCGCTTTCGGGCCGCTGTGCAATGCCAACCTGACCCTCTCCCCCGGCATGAACCTCGTCCACGGGCCCAATGAAGCGGGCAAATCCAGTTGGCACGCCGCGCTCTTCGCCGGCCTGTGCGGCATGCCGCGCGGGCGTGGTCGTGGGCGGCGGGAGGATCAGGAGTTCCGGGATCGGCATCGCCCCTGGGACGGCGGCGCCTGGCAGGTGGGGACCGTCATCACCCTGGTCGACGGACGCCGCGTGGAACTGCGCCACGACCTCGACGGGCGCGTCGACTGCAGCGCCCAGGACGCCGTGCTCGGGCGCGACTACTCGCAGGAGATCATCTCCGAGGGCGCTCCCGATGGGGCGCGCTGGCTGGGGCTCGACCGGCGCTCCTTCCTCGCCATCGCCTGCGTGCGACAGGCGGACCTGTTGGGCGTGCTGGAGAAGCCGGACCTGCTCAA
>JAICXR010000425.1 GCA_025980355.1 Chloroflexota bacterium
CGGGTGTTCGAACGTGAACTGGTAGTAGAGGGGCTTCGGGTCGTGGTCGTTGACCAGCGTAAACGCCTCCCCCGGGGCCAGTCGCGCGAAGTCGGCGAAGATGCTGGTGTGCCGATCGCGCGGCGCCATCTGGCGCACGTCCAGGATGCCGCCGGTTTCCTCGCGAGTTGCCATGCTCTGATCTCCTTCATTCCTCCGGCCGTCTGCCGGTGTGCCTGATGACCATCCATGCCTATGAATGGGTTGCCGACGAGGGGCGCTCCACGCGCCCGGTAGTGACCACGGGTACAGTGCCAACCGGGGCGAGGCCCTGGGCCGGTCGTCGCGCAGTCGGCGCGCTCTGGGCCGCCCGCCAGTGCGTGCTCATGCGGGCGGCGTTGACGAGCAACGCGCCGAGGCCGAGGCTGAGCGCGCCGCCGGCCAGGTAGGCGAGCAGCGGCGCGCCGCCCAGGATCGCCGCCGTCTCGGCCGCCACGCCAAATGTCCAGGCGGCCCAGCCGACGAGCGCCGTCTGCCGCCCGTAGAGGTCTTCCAGCTTCGGCACCCGCCGCCGGCCGGCGAGCGGCGCGTAGCGGTGCAACCAGGTGAGGAAGGCGCCGATCTTATAGAGGAATCCCTGGATCGCCGTCTCGGCCCAGCCCGCGATGAGCAGCCAGACGGCGGCACGCCAGACGCTCGCGCTCGCCGGTCGACTGCCCACCAGGCCGTCCACGATCAGGACCAGTGCCAGCACGGCCGACCCGGTTGCCACGATCATGAACGGGATGTGGATGTCGAAGGTCCGCCGACGCCGTCGCCGGTAGAGCCGTGCTAGTTGGCCGGCAAAGAGGCAGAGACCGAGCAATGCCGCCGTCGCGGCCCCGACGGCCGGCACGTGGCCCAGGGCGAAGAGCAACGTCGCGGCGAAGGCCCAGGCCCCGCCGGCCGACAATCCCAATCCCGCCCAGGCAGTCGGCACGTGGATCTGGTCCTCGCTGAGGGTGAACATCCCTACCAGCCGGTAGGCGACGCCCATGAGCATCGGCGTCACCCACCCGCCGAGCATGAGGGCGACGTGGGCCGCCAGGACCCGGAAGGTGAAGCCGCCGAGCAGCCCGCCTGGCCCGCTCATCGCGAGCAGCACCCCCAGCGCCGCACCAGTCAGGAGACCGGCGACGGCGACGGCGACGTGCCAGAACACGATGTCGCGCTGGGCCGACGAGGCGAGCGTCCGGATGACGATACCGCCGTACAGGCCGATCGCCAGGGCGAGTAGTGTCCCACCCAGGCCAAGGACCGGTATCCAGCCCTGGCTGAAGCCCAGCAGGAAGGCAATAATGCCCGGCACGTAGCAGCACCAGGCCAAGCGCCCGTATCGAACGGACGCCAGCGGCGCCTGCAACACGACGGGCAAGAGTTGGAAGCTGGCGCCCAGGATGACGGCGCCGATCACGCCCAGGGTATTCAGGTGGACGAAGGCGACCAGGCGGGGGTCGGCGAAGCTGCCCTGCGCCAGCCTCGCCTCCCAGGGCGCCAGCACCACCAGCAGGGCGACCACCGCGAGGGCCGTCAGGAAAAAACGGAACGGCAGGTCGAGCGGCGGGGCATCGCGCGAGGACAGACCGCCGCCCATGGGCGGCCGCGCCGTGGTCATCGGCCGGCCTCGCCTGCCGCCGGCTTGCGGATGCGCAACTGCACCCGACCCGGCCCCAACTCGTCGGTCGTATGCTGGTAGCCCTGGGCGTCCAACTGTGGATAGAGGTAGACCGGACGGCGGACGTGCTCGACCAGGAGGGTCTGCCCGGGGGCGAGCTGTGCCAACGTCTCCAGGATGCGCACCATCGGCTCCGGCGGGACGAGCTCGCCCACGTCGATCCGCACCGTCGCATCGATGCCCTCCGGCAGCGTATCGGGCAGCGTCCGGGCCGCCGCGAGCGGTGACACTTCAACCGCGTGCGCACTATCCCCGGCGTCACCATCGGCCCTGCCCGGCGCCGACCGCAGGAAGGTAATCTCCCAATCGTCCGGGCCGAGTTGGTGGGCAACGTGTTGAAAGCCACGTTTGGCGAGCAGATCGTAGAGGGGCAGCGGCTCGAAGCCGACGTGCAAGCGCAGGGCCTGCCCGACCGGGATGTCCCGCGCCGCCGTCATGATCGCCCGGAACGGCTCCTCGCCCCGGGCCAGCAGCGGGCGCACGTCCAGATCGACGGCGACCGGCGCCGCGGACGGCGTTGCCGCGGTGACGACGGATACTGGGGCGCCGCGAAGCTCGGGCATGTCCGCTCCGGTTGCCGGCGGCGGGACCTGGCCGGCCGCCGCGTTGAGCGTCCGCACCACCGCCGCCGGTTCCAGGCCGGCGATCTGGGCGGCCTGGGCCACGGTCACCAATCGCGTCTGCACCCGGCGGAGCACCGGGTTGCGCAGCTTCCCGAAGGCCGGGCTGAGCCCGATCAGCACCTCCAGGAGCTGGGGATAGCGGCGCAGCACGTCGTGCAAGGTCCAACTGGCGAGAATGGTTCGGTCGTCGACGAATGTTTCATCCACCGGTGTCATCGCCATGTCGCGTCTTCCCTGCCCGCTGTCGTCCGTGCCCTACGACAGGTGTACCGCCTGCGCCGGTCTCGGTCATTGCGCTGGCGCAAGGACAGACATGGCGGTTGGGTACAGCGCGGCGTTCAGCGCACGTCGTGCCCGGGGTCGTCCCGGCGGCCCTCCTCGTCGGCGAGCGCCAAGAGCACCGCCGGCTGACGGATCGTCACACGTTGCCTCCCGGCGGTGATGACGCCCCGCTGATCCCAGGCGCTCAGCGTCCGGCTGGCCGTGCTGAGCGTGGTGCCGGCGACGGCCGCCAGATCCTGGCGCGTGAGCAGGACGACGAGGCCGTCGGCGACGGTCGCCGAATGCCCCTGCTTCGCCGCCAGCCGGACCAGAGCCCGGGCCAAGCGCCGTTCGACGTGTTCGGCCTGCAGATCGCGGATTCGTGCCTCCGCTTCCCGCAGGCGCAGGCCGAGTTCCTGGATCACCGCCAGGGACAGCTCGGCATGGCCGGCCAGCATCGCCTGGAACTCCAACGAGGGCAGTTGCAGGACCACGGCGTCTTCCTGAGCAACGGCGCTCGCCGGATAGACGCTCTCGCCCCAGATCCCCGCCCCGCCGAAGATCTCCCCCGGGCCGATCTGGCGGAGGATGACCTCCCGGCCCTCCTCGGTCTCGCGGATCACTTTGATCCGCCCCGACGCCAGCAGGTTGAGCACCGTGGCCGGCCTCCCCTCCAGGAAGA
>JAICXR010000278.1 GCA_025980355.1 Chloroflexota bacterium
GATCAAAGCGCCCGGCGTGGAGCGCGCCCTGGCGACCGCCGTCCGCGAACGCGACCTCTTCGACCGGGCGCAGTTCACTTCCTTCGACTTCGAGAGCCTGCGCCGGATGCGCGACGTGGCGCCGGAGGCCGGCATCGCCTTCATCACCAAAGAGCTGACGGACGACACGCTGCCGCGCTGCGCCTCCATCGGCGTCTCTCAGGTCTCGATCCACAACAGCACCATCACGCCGGCCATCATCGAATCCGTCCGCGCCGCCGGGATGGACGCGCGCACCTGGGGCATCGCCGATAAGGAGACGCTGCGGCGCGTGCTCGCCCTAGGCGTGTACGGACTGACGCTGAACTGGCCGGACTGGGCAGGGCAGGTGACCAAGGCCGGTTGACAACCGATCCCCATTGCCGCTAACGTTCCCCCTGGTTGCCCCGATAACCGACGGTCGGGGGATACAGGGCGGCGACGCCGCATGGATGCGAGGCGGCAGGCGTGCCGGCAAGGGTGCAGTAGATGCCGGTCAGCGACGACAGCTTCCGCCAGGTGATGCGACAGTGGGCATCCGGCGTGACGGTGGTGACGGTTCGCCACGAAGCGGCGGTGCGGGCGATTCTTGTCACCTCCTTCCTCTCCGTTGGCCTCGATCCGCCGACCGTGCTGGTCAGCATTAAGCGAGACGGCGAAACGCATCGCATGCTGGAGGCGGGGCGCGTCTTCGCGGTGAACTTCCTCCATGAGGAGCAAGCGGAGCTAGCGAACAGCCTGGGCTACGCCAACGACCCCGACGCCCGCGCCCTGCGCACCGTGCCCTTCCACACCGGCGCCACCGGCGCACCGGTGCTCGATGACTGCCTCTGCTACCTGGACTGCCGGGTGATCGACGCGTTCGAGACCCGCGACCATACGCTCTACGTCGGCGTCGTGGACGCTGTCGGCGGCGGGGAGCGGCGACCGCTGCTGCACTGGGAGCGCGGCTTCCGGCGCCTGGAGAAGGAGATCCGAAGCGATGGAGTTTGACGCGCGCACGGCCGCGGCGGATGCGGCGCTCTGTGGCGACCTCTGGCGCGGCGACGGCGGCTGGGCGCTGTTGACGGAGCTCTGTGATCGCTGC
The DNA here is from genome assembly GCA_025980355.1 of Chloroflexota bacterium. Lineage (GTDB taxonomy): Bacteria > Chloroflexota > UBA4733 > UBA4733 > UBA4733 > UBA4733. The sequence goes on from JAICXR010000278.1 coordinate 1,106, forward strand.
CACGGCCGCTTCGCCGGTACCGCCGACGAGCGCCGGGCTGCCGACATGCTGCTGGAACGGTTCCGCCGGATCGGCCTGCAGCACGTCCACGAGGAGCCCTTCACCTATCCCGGCTGGCGGCGCGCCGCGGCGCCGACGCTGCGCCTCGTCGACGGCGGGCAGGAGATTGCCACCTTCAGCCTGCCCGGCTCGCCGTCCGCTCGGATCGAAGGCGATCTGGTGGACCTCGGTTGCGCGACGGACGACGACCTCAGTCGCGCCGGCCAGGATTTGACCGGCAAGCTCGCCCTGATCAGCGCCGCGACGCCGCCACGCGCCAAGGCGATGCATCGCGACGAGAAGATTGCCCGCGCCGCGCGGCGGGGCGCCATCGGCGTCCTCTGGATGCGCGACGCGCCGGGCCAGCTCGCCGAGACCGGCGGCCTCTTCTTCCACGACGCACCGCCCATCCCCGGCCTCGCCGTGACCCGTGAGGACGGCCTACGCCTGGCCCGCCAACTGGCGCAAGGACAGACGATTCGGCTCGCCGCGGTGACTCACGACGCACCGCAGGAGATGACGAGTTGGAACCTCGTGGGCGAATTGCCGGGGAGTGAGCTTGCGGATGAGGTGGTCCTGATCGGCGCCCATTACGACGGCCACGACATCGCCGAGGCCGCGCTTGACAACGGCAGCGGCGTGGCGGCGGTGGTCGAAGCGGCGCGAGGATTGGCGCAGCAGCGCGGCGCCCTCCGCCGGACCGTGCGCTTCATCGCCTTCGGCGTAGAAGAACTGGGCCTCTATGGCGCCTACGCCTACGCCGCGGCGCATCAGGCGGAGTTCGGCAACCTGCGCCTGCTGTTCAATCTGGACACCATCGCCGAGCCGGGGGCGACGAAGGGCGTGGCGACGCAGCGCCGGCCGGAACTTCGCGCGGCACTGGAGGCGATTGGCCAGGCCATGGGCGAGCCGTTTCCGATCGACGATCATCTGTCGATGTACTCCGACCAGTTCCCGTTCGTGCTCAAGGGTGCCCCGGCCGCCGTCCTGACCAATCCCGACGCCCCCCGCACGGGCGGCCGGGGCGTCGGCCACACCACCGCGGACACGGTAGATAAGGTCCATCGTCTATCGCTCAAACTCTCGGCGCTCTTCAGCGCCCGCCTGGCCCTGTACGTCGCCAACGCGCCGGAGTGGCCGGCCCAACGCTGGTCGGACGGCCAGACGCGCCAGGAGCTAGAGACGGCCGGCGTCCGCGCCACGTTGGAGATGGAAGGTATCTGGCCGTGGCCGTCGTCTTCCACCAATTGTTGAGAGGAGAATCCCCTTGCCCTATCGTGTTGCCATCATCGGCTGCGGCCGTCCGATCCGGACGGAAGGCGCCACCGGCTTCGGGCAGTCGCATCTGCACGCCCGTGGCTATGCCGCCAGCGGGAAATGCGAGCTGGTCGCCCTTGCCGACATTTCCCAGGCCAATGCCGAAGCCTTCGCCGCCGAACACGGCGACCCGGCGCACCCACCGGCGATCTATCTGGACTATCAGCAAATGCTGGCGGAAGTCAAGCCGGATATCGTCTCCATCTGCACCTGGCCCCACCTGCACGCGCCGATGACGATCGCCTGCGCCGAAGCTGGCGTGCGGGCGGTGCATTGTGAGAAGCCGATGGCGCCCACGTGGGGTGAGGCGCGCCGCATGGCGGACGCCTGCGTCCAGAGCGGCACCCAGCTCACCTTCAATCACCAACGCCGTTTCGAAGCGCCGTTCCGCGCCGCCAAGCGCCTGCTGCACGAAGGCGTCATCGGCAGCTTGCAGCGCCTGGAAGGCACCTGCTCCAACCTCTTCGACTGGGGCACACACTGGTTCGATATGTTCGAGTTCTATCACGACGAGACACCGGTGCGCTGGGTGCTCGCCCAGATCGACTACCGCGTCGAGAACAAGGTGTTCGGCGTGCCGGTCGAGACCCAGGCCGTGAGCCTGTTCCAATACGAGGACGGTGTGCTCGGGCAGTTGCTGACCGGCCCGGATTCGTCCATCGGCTGCGCCAACCGCCTGCTCGGCTCCGAAGGCAGCATCGAAGTCCAGCCGCGCCTGGGGGAGGGGCGCCGGGCGCCGCTGCGTCTGCGCGGCAAGGGCGACGACGACTGGGTGTATCCGGACGTCGGCGGCGACCGCCTGAGCGGCCCCACTGAAGGCGTCTCCCAGGGCATCCTGGACCTGATCGACGCCCTGGAACATGGACGCGAGCCGGAACTCTCCGCCGCCCGTGCCTTGCGCGCCACGGAGCTCATCTTCGCCAGCTACGAGTCCAGCCGCCGCCGGGGGCGGGTCGACCTGCCGCTGATGATCGACGATTCGCCATTGCTGGCGATGCTGGAAGGTGGAGAGATCGGGCGGGGAGGCCGGGTCGACTGACTGCTTCGCACCGTTGCGGTCGGGGCGAGGGTCACACGTTGCTCGGCGGTAAGATCTCAGCGACCTTCCGCCTGCCCGCCTGAAGGCGCAATCAGAGTGGGCTAGGGTAGTGAACCCCGTACCCTTGTCTCTCCGCGCCGTCCCGTCTATCATACGGAAGGTCATTCGCCATCCTGCGCTGCGGGAGGAACTCTATGCCCGATCTCCCCACCGGCACGCTCACGTTCCTGTTCACCGACGTCGAAGGTAGCACGCGGCTGTGGGAGCAGCAGCCGGAAGCGATGCGGCAGGCCCTTGGCCGCCACGATGCCATCATTGAGGAGGAAACGGCGCGCCAGGACGGCGTGGTGGTACGGCCGCGCGGGGAGGGGGACAGCCGCTTCGCCGTCTTTGCCCGCGCAACGGATGCCGTCGCGGCGGCCGTGGCGATCCAACAGGCGTTGCACGCCGAAGCCTGGGCCATGCCGACGCCATTGCGGGTGCGGATGGCGCTGCACACCGGGGAGGCCGACCTCCGCGACGGCGACTACTACGGCAGCGCTGTCAACCGCTGCGCCCGACTGCGCGCCGTGGCCCACGGGGGGCAGATGCTCGTCTCCCAGGCGACGCGCGATCTGGTCCTGGATTGCTTGGGCCCCGACCTCCGTCTGAGCGACCTCGGCGCGCAACGCCTGGAGGGTTTGCAGCGCTCGGAGGGGATCTTTCAGTTGCTGGCGCCCGGTCTGGCGACCGAGTTCCCGCCGCTCCGGTCACTTGACCCGCTGCCCAATGACCTGCCGTTGCAGATGACGAGCTTCGTCGCGCGCGAACAAGAGCTGGAAGAGGTGAAGCGCCTGCTTGGACAGGCGCGGCTGGTGACGCTGACCGGACCCGGTGGCAGCGGCAAGACCCGCCTCGCCCTGGCGGCGGCTGCCGCGGTCGCCGGGCGCTACGGCTACGGTGCGCTGTTCGTCGACCTCTCCGCGATCCGCGATCCGGCGTTGGTGGCGTCGGCGGTGGCACGCGCGCTCGGCATCGGCGATGCGGGCGACCGTCCGTTGCTGGAGATGCTGCGACGCTCCCTGGCGGAGCGTCGACTCCTGCTCCTGTTGGACAACTTCGAGCAGGTGCTGCCCGCGGCGCCGCTCCTCGCCGACTGGCTCGCCGGCAGCCCGGGTCTGACGCTGCTCGTCACGAGCCGGCAGTTGCTCCGCCTGCGCGGGGAACAGGTCTGGCCGGTCCCGCCGCTCGCGTTGCCGGCGCTCGGGGCGCGCAGCACTGTCGCCGCTGCCGCGGACGCCCCGGCCGTGGCGCTCTTCGTCCAGCGGGCGTGCGCCGTCCGGCCAGAGTTTGCGCTGACCGAGCGCAACGCGCCGGCAATCGTCGCGCTCTGCGCCCGCCTGGACGGCCTGCCGCTGGCTATCGAGCTCGCCGCGTCCCAGGTCCGTCTCTTCGCTCCAGATGCCATCCTGGCCCGCCTGGAGCAGCGACTCCCCATGCCGGGCGCAGGTGCGACCGACGCGCCCGAGCGTCATCGAACCTTGCCGGCGGCGCTCGCCTGGAGCAATGACCTGCTGGCCCCTGAGGAACAGCGAACGTTCCGCTGCCTGGCCGTCTTCGCGGGCGGCTTTTCGCTGGACGCTGTCCGGCACGTCGCCGGAGATGGGGCTGCCACCCTGCTCGGCGGTGATTTGGAAGCGGC
>JAICXR010000564.1 GCA_025980355.1 Chloroflexota bacterium
CGTCGTCGCCAAGCTGCCACGGGGACTGGACACGCCGCTGGACCGGACCTTCACCGGCGGCGTGGACCTCTCCGGCGGGGAGTGGCAGAAGATCGCCACGGCGCGGGCCGCCATGCGCGACGCCGCGCTGGTGGTCCTGGACGAGCCGACGGCGGCGTTAGACGCGCAGGCGGAGTACGACCTCTTCCGGCGCTTCCGCGAGCTGGCGGCGGGGCGGACGGTGCTGCTGATCAGCCACCGCTTCTCCACCGTGCGCATGGCCGACCGCATCCTGGTGCTGGAAGGCGGGCGGATCGTGGAGGACGGCAGCCACGCCGAGTTGGTCGCGCTCGGCGGCCGCTACGCCGCGCTCTACGAGCTGCAGGCCGGGCGCTATCGATAAGGCGCCAATAGCTTAGCCGCGTTCCAGCGAGCATCGAACATCGCAATCAAATCCGGCGACGGCCTGTCGGATTACCCGATCCGCCAATGACCGATGGTGGTAACCGTGCCAGGCCTGAGGTCCCCGGAAAACGCCGTCAGGATGTCGGGTGCCATCGTGGCCGATGGGATCAGGTTTGAGCTGGCGGGGCATGTCCTCATCGAGCAGCACCTTCACGCGGACGAGAGCGCCTGCCGCATGATCGCGACGGCGGCCTCGGCCTGTTCACGCTTGACGGTCGGGTACTGGTCAAGGAAGAGATCCAGGCCATCGCCGCCCTCCAGGTAGTCGACCAGAATCTGCACCGGCACCCGCGTGCCGGCAAAGACCGGATCTCCCCCGTGGACTCGGGGATCGCGCGAGACCACACCAGGTGGAACCGTTTGGTTGGTCACGGTTCGCCTCCTCGTCGTTGCACGATGTCGACCGCGTCACTCAGATGGCGCGCCCCGGCTGTTCCTGTTCCAATATTCCAGTATCCTGCCAGCATGGGGACCTGGTGCAATGACCGCTCCCCGGCATTCGCGGGGCAATACGTTTGGCAGGGCTGACGCGTGACGCCGAGCAGGGTTTCCTGGTTGCGCCGAACGCCCAGCCGGCGTTGCAGAACGCTTTGCCAAGATTGAACAACGGCATGTGCTACCCCTGACCGCCATGTCGGCACACCCACCGAACGGCGCACGATGCGCTACAGTAGTAGGGCATCGGCCGGCGTACCGTGGATGGCCGGCCCGGCCCAGGATGGGGCGAAGGAGCCGAACGTGACAGCAACGATCACCGCCGTCCAGCATCCCGCTACTCCCACCTTCCGCGACACGATCGCCTACGTCCGGCCGAAGCCGGAGGAGAGCAAGTGGCTGGAGATCCCCTGGCAGACCGACCTCTGGGAGGGGCGCCGCCTGGCAATGGCGGAGGGGAAGCCGATCTTCCTCTGGGCGATGAACGGCAACCCGCTCGGCTGCACCTGAAACAATGGTGTCGCCGGCCGTGAGCTGGCGTTCAGTGATCCCGAGGTCATCCGATTGGCGTCCGAGCGCTTCGTCCCGATCGCCGAGAATGTCTCCATCCTGCAGTGGGTGCAGGACGCCGAGGGCGAATTCTTCCGTCTGGTGGCCGAGCAGGGCCACTACGCCGGGCGCACCTTCCCCACCAGCACCCGCCAGGGCTACTACGCCTTCTCGCCCGACGGCACCCTCCTGGCGGCGCGCAACTCGCGCGACCCGCGCCAGATGGAGGACATGATGCTGACGGCGCTGCGACGCTGGTCGGCGCTCGCCGACGGTGACGGCCAGGCGACTACAGCGGCGGTGCTGCCGGACTTCACACCGGCGCGGCCCAGCCGCTATCCCGAGGGCGGGCTGGTGCTGCAGTTGGCGGCGCGCGACCTGCCGCGCGAGGTCGACACCCGCCGCGACGACTGGCGCAAGAAGGCCTGGAACCTCGACTACGCCTGGTTCACGCGGGACGAGGCCCGCGCCCTCGTCCCGGCGACGCCCGCGCCCGGCGCCCGGCAGCCGGCGCCCGAGGCGGTCC
>JAICXR010000013.1 GCA_025980355.1 Chloroflexota bacterium
ATCGTATCGCCATCATCGACCACGGCCGGCTGCTGGTCGAAGGCACGGCGCAGCAACTCCGCCAACAGCAACGCGGCGCTCGTACCAGCTTGCGCCTGACGCTGCCCACGGCCATCGAGGCGGCGAGATTGGCGGCACTCCCGGGGGTGTCCGGCGTCCGCGCCGAAGGGAACGGCGTCTACCATCTCGAGGCCGCCGATCCGGGCGCCGTGGCTGCCACGCTCACCGCCTGGTTACGCGACCAGCAGGTGCTGCTGGAGGAGCTGCGCGTCGGCGGCGTGTCGCTGGAGGAGGTCTTCCTGCAGTTGACCGGAACGGGCCTGCGAGAATGACCGGCCGGCGGCTGGTGCGGGCGATCGTCGCCCAGACCGGCGTCGAACTGCGCCTCACCCTGCGCCGGGGCGAGAGCCTCCTCATCACGCTAATTGTGCCGGTGCTGCTGCTCGTGTTCTTCTCCTCCCTCGGCGTCCTGCAGGCGCCCGGCAGCACCGGCCCGCCGGTGCAATACCTCTTGCCGGGCATGATCGCCCTTGCCGTGATCTCGACCGGGATGGTGAGCGTCGGTATCGCCACCGCCTACGAACGCTACTACGGCGTGCTCAAGCTGCTCGGGGGCTCGCCCTTGCCCCGGGCGGGGCTGATCGCGGCGAAGGTGCTGGCGGTGCTGGCGCTGGAGGCGGTGCAAATCGTCGTCTTGCTGGCGGTGGCGGCGGCCGGCTACCACTGGCGGCCGGAGGGGAACCTCGGTGCGGCCGTCGTGATCATCGTCCTGGGTACGGCGACGTTCACGGGCCTGGGCCTGGCCATGGCGGGCGGCTTGCGCGCCGAGATGACCCTGGCGGGGGCGAACGGCCTGTACCTGGTGTTCTTGCTCCTCGGCGATGTGGTGCTGCCGCTGAGCCATCTTCCCGCTCCCTTGCGGGTGGTGGCGCGTGTCTTGCCGGCCACGCCGTTCACCGACGCGCTCCGCTCGAGCCTGACCGGGGCGCCGATCTCCCTCGACGGCGCGAGCCTGATCGAATTGGCCGCCTGGGCGGTCGCCCTAGTCGGCCTTGCCGCCCTGACGTTTCGCTGGGAGTGACTGCTGGAGGTACTGCAACGTCCCGCTGGGCAGTTCCGCGACGTGGAGCAGCATGCGTCGGGTTGCGGCGTCGGCCTCGTCCCAGTCCTTGCCGATGATGTCGGTGGCGGCGGTGAGCCGGAAGGCGACTTCATCCGCGACGCGGTAGTCTAGGGGGAGTCCCGCGCCTTCCAGGGCTACGGTCACCGATAGGCCGGCGTCGGCCAAACTGAGCGCCGTGTACCGGTAGAGCCGACGGAGCAGGGAGAGATAGGTCATCTCCGCCACGGGAGAAACTCCTGCTGCGGTGCAAGGATTCGAACCTCGGTTAACTGATCCAGAATCAGCCGTCTTACCGCTAGACCACACCGCATCGCCGTTACGGGTATTAGCCTACCATGACGGCCGCCGTGAGCCAAGCATGGCCGGACTGAGGCAGTTATGCTTGTAGAGGACGACCACCGTTGCCGCCGCAAGATACCTGGACTTGCACGTCGCGCGTTGGGCGACGTGGGCGGCATGCAAAATGCATTCGTGTCCCAGGCAAGGAGAACCCGTGATGTCGCTTGAAGAACCGAATCCTCCCCCGGAAGGCGCCGTCCTGATTCCGGCGAGCCGTCGTCTCCTCGTATCCGATCCGCGCGATCGCCGGCCCCGGCCGCCGGGACCGGAGGACTCGCGCGGCAGCACGGCGACGAGCGGGGGCCGGAATGGCGACCAGCCGCGCCCGCCGACGTTCGGCGATCAGATGCGCTCGCCGCGCACCTGGATTATCTTCGTCGTGATCTGGGTGGTGATCTTCTTTCTCATCCCCTTGCTGTTCCCATCATCGCCCGATCTGCTCACGATTCCGTACACGACCTTCAAGGCGCAGGTGGCGGCGGGCAACGTGGCGGAGATCACCAGCCAGGGGACCGCCATCCAGGGCACCTTCAAGCAGGCGATTCCCGACCCGTCGCCGCCCCCCGGCCAACCGGCCAAGAGCTACACGAAGTTCGCCACGGAAGTGCCCGCCTTCGCCGACGACGCCACGCTCGATGCGCTCCTCTCGTCGAAGGGTGTTGTCATCACGTCCAAGCCGCTGGCGGAGGCCCGCTCGCCGCTGCTGACCCTGTTGCTCTCCTTCGGTCCCACGCTGCTGCTGATCGGCGGCTTCATCTGGCTCACGACTCGTGCCCAGAATGCGGCTGGCGGGGGCGTATTCAGCATCGGTCGCAGCAAAGCGCGCCGCTATGAAGCGGGCGGTACGACCCAACGCATCACCTTCGCCGACGTCGCCGGGATCGACGAGGTGGAAGACGAGCTCGTCGAAATCGTCGACTTCCTCAAGCAGCCGGCCAAGTACCAACGGCTGGGCGGGACGGCCCCGAAGGGCGTGCTGCTCATTGGCCCGCCGGGCACCGGCAAGACGCTCCTGGCGCGCGCGGTGGCGGGCGAGGCCAGCGTGCCGTTCTTCAGCATCAGCGGCTCCGAGTTCATTGAGATGATCGTCGGCGTCGGCGCCTCGCGCGTCCGCGACCTGTTCAAGCAGGCCAAGGAGACGGCGCCGGCGATCATCTTCGTCGACGAGCTCGACGCGATCGGCCGGAAGCGCAACGCCGGCAACCTGTTCGGCGGCAACGACGAACGAGAGCAGACCCTCAACCAGTTGCTCGTGGAAATGGACGGCTTCGACTCCCGGCAGGCGGTCATCGTGCTGGCGGCGACGAACCGCGCCGACGTCCTGGACCCGGCGCTCCTGCGTCCCGGGCGTTTCGACCGGCGGGTCGTGGTGCAGCCGCCCGATCGCGCCGGTCGGGCGGCCATCCTGCGCGTCCATACCCGTGGCGTGCCGCTGTCGCAGAGCGTCAGCCTGGACGAGATCGCCAGCGAAACGCCGGGGCTGGTCGGCGCCGATCTCCGCAACCTGATCAATGAGGCGGCATTGCTGGCCGCCCGCAAGAATCACAACGCCGTCGAGCGGGAGGATTTCACGGAGGCGCTGGAGAAGATCGCCATGGGGGCGGCGCGCCGGATCACGCTCTCGCCGGAGGAGCGGGAGCGCATCGCCTATCACGAAGGCGGCCACGCGCTGGTCGGCCTGTTGCAGCCGGACGGCGACCCGGTGCGTCGGGTGACCGTGGTGCCGCGGGGCCAGGCCCTTGGCGTCACCCTCTCGGTGCCCGACGCCGACCGCTATAACCTGAGCGAGAGCTACATCCGGGCGCGGATCATCAGTGCGCTCGGCGGCCGCGCGGCGGAGCAGATTATTTACGGCACCATCACCACCGGTGCCGAGAATGACCTCAAGCAAGTGACGAGTTTGGCCCGGGCCATGGTGACGCGCTGGGGCATGAGCCCGGAGGTCGGTCTGGTGCAGGTCGAAGGCAACGACGACGGGAACTTCCTGGAGGGCGGCGCGATGCCGGGCCAGGGGCGTCCCTACAGCGACGAGATGGCGCATACGATCGATCAGGCGACGCGGCGCATCGTGGACGAATGCTACGCTCGGGCCCTCGACATCCTGCGCAACAATAAGGAACGTCTCGATCACCTGGTCGTGGCGCTGCTGCGGGAAGAGTCCCTCAATGCTGAGCAGATCCGCGAGGCGGCTGGCCTCGCGGACCGTCCGTCGACGGAAAGCCCGGTGGCGGCGGTGCGCTGACGCCCCGCCGCGATCAGGCTGCTTCTCGCAAGGCCGCGATCGCCGCGTGCAGTCGGCGCAGCGTCGCCGGCCAGCCGAGGACCTGGGCAAACTCGTAGGTCGGCGGGGAGGCGTTACTGCCGGTGATGGCGACGCGCAGCGCCATGAAGAGGTCGCCCGCCTTCCAGCCGAGCCGTTCCGCCAGTTCCCGCACCGACGTGTCCCAATGTTCGGCGGTCGGCTGGCCACGCTGCTCCCAGGTGGAGGCGAGGGCGGAGAGCGCGTCGGCGATCGCCGGCCGCGGCTGGCGCTTGAGCGCCGTGGCGAAGGGCAACCCCTGCGGGTCCGGATCGTGGCGCAAATACTCGGTGAGGGCGTCGACCTCGTTGAGCTTCTTCATGCGCTCCTGTACCAGCGGCAGCATCCGCAGCAGGTCGGCGCGCTCCACCGGTTCGGGCAGGAACGGTTGCACCGCGTCGGCCAGCGCTTCCACCGTCATCGCCCGGATGTAGACGCCGTTCAGCCATTCCAACTTGGTGAAGTCGAAGATCGGGGCGCTCTTGACCACCCGCTCCAGGGTCAGTTTCTCCGTGAACTCCTGAAAGGAGAAGACCTCCTTGCCGTCCGGGTCCGACCAGCCGAGCAGGGCCAGGAAGTTGAGCAGGGCCTCCGGCAGGAAGCCCTGCCGCCGGTACCACATGACGGAGGTCGGATTCTTGCGCTTGGACATCTTGGAGCGGTCCTTGTTGCGCAGGATCGACAGGTGGGCGAAGACCGGCAGTTCCCAGCCGAAGGCCCGGTACAGCAGGATGTAATAGGGGACGCTCGATAGCCACTCCTCGGCCCGGATGACGTGGCTGATGCGCATGAGGTAGTCGTCTAAGGGGATACCCAGATGGGAGGTCGGGTAGCCGCTCGGACGGAGCAGGATCTGATCGGTGAGGACGCGGTTCTCGAAGCTGACCGTCCCGCGCACCGCGTCGTCCCAGGAGACGCTGCCCTCGTCGGGGACCCGCAAGCGGATGGAGTAGGGCGTGTTGTCGGCCAGGAGACGCTGCCGCTCCTCCTCCGACAAGCGAAGGCAGTGCCGGTCGTAGCGCGGCGGCTCCTTGCGACGCTCCTGCTCGCGCCGCATGTCCTCCAGGCGCTCCGGCGTGCAGAAGCAGTAATAGCCGCCGCCACGCTTGACGAGCTCTTCCCCGTACTCGCGGTAGGATGGCAGGCGCTCGGTCTGGACGTAAGGGCCATACTCGCCACCCTGCTCCGGCCCCTCATCGGGGTCCAAGCCGAGCCAATGCAACGCGTCGGGCAACATCTGGACGGCTTCCGGTACGAAGCGGGCCCGGTCAGTGTCCTCGAGTCGAAGGATGAACCGACCGTGGTGTTGCGCCGCAAAGGCCTTGCAAAAGAGCGCCGCGTACATATTGCCGATGTGCGGCTCGCCGGTAGGACTTGGCGCAATGCGCGTGCGGACGGGACGTCCGGAGGGTGGCATATGACCTCACCAACTTTCCTGCTACGTGCCGAAGGGACACCCGAGGGCCGGGCGGGAGTGCCCGCGCACCGGTCGCTCAGGGAGTTCCTTTGCCTTTGACGGCCTGGTTTTTCCGTTCTTCCCGCCAACGCTCCCACAGAGCGGCGGCGTCGGCGAACTGTTGCTCCAGCACGTCGCTGCGGCTTTCCGCGACCGCTTCCCGCCAGCGGTCCAACTCCACGATCATCCGGTCCAGCCAGGATACCAGCGCCGCGCCACTGGTGAGGGCCACGTCGCGCGCCTCCTGCGTATTCCCCGCCGCGGCGGCGACGGCATTGTCGAACGGCGCGCCGGACACCCGGATCAGTTCGCGCCAGGCGCCACTGCCGACGCTGACCCGGGCCAGGGCCGCGGCCACAATGCGCGGGAGTCCCTCCACCCCCGCCACCCAGGCGTCGTGCTCCACGGCGTCGACAAAGTAGGGGCGCGCCCCCGCCGCTTCGACGAGGGCGCTGACGGTTTCCAGGCGATCGCCGGCCGTGCCGATCGCGGCGGCCAGGCACCATGGACGGCCCTGGTACAGGGTGAGGTCGACGTGTTCGATGCCGGGGAGGCAGCTCACCAGCGGGTGCCCGCCGACGAAGCCGCTGCGCGCCGGAACGTGGCGCTCGGCCGCGTCCAGGATCGTCTGCTTGCTCGTGGCGACGTCGGTGACCACCGTATCCGCCCGGAGGCGGGGACCATATTCCCGGAGGAACTCGACCACGGCCAGCGGGGGGATGGCCAGGACGACGACGTCGGCGTCGCTCAGCAGGTCGGCGACGTCGCGCGTGCCTTCGCGGATGGCGCCCTTGCGCTTCGCCTCGTTCTGGACGCGGGCGCTGGCGTCAAAGCCGGTGACGTCGGCCCAGGCCTTCTGCGCCCGCAAGGCCAGTCCGAGCGAGCTGCCCAGGGCGCCGAGTCCGATGATGCCGGTGCGCATGCGGCCCTCTCCCTGCCTTCGGCAGCGCTCCCGCCCCTAGGCGCTCGCCTGGTTGGCCTCCGGCGGCGTGGTGAAACGATAGCCGAAGCCGCGGACCGTGGTGATGTACTGGGCCGGCCCGTTGGCGTCCTCCAGCTTCTTGCGCAGGCGACGGATGTGGACATCGACGGTGCGCGTCTTGCCCAGGAATTCGTAGTCCCAGACGTCGGACATGAGCTGGTCGCGCGTGAAGAGGTGATTCGGCTCACTGGCGAGCTTCACCAGCAGCTTGAACTCGATCGGCGTCAGGTCGACGACGACGCCGTTGATCTCGACGTCGTGCTTCGTCAGATCGATCAGGAGACCGGGGAACTCCAGGCGGGGGCCCTGATTCGTTGGCGGCGGCGCCGGCTTGGTACGCCGGGAGCGGCGTAACAGCGCGCGAATACGGGCGATCAACTCGTCCATGTCGAAGGGCTTGGAGAGGTAATCGTCGGCCCCGATGCGCAGGCCAATCGCCTTATCCGTCGCCTGGCCTTTCGCGGAGAGAAAAATGATCGGCACATCGGATTCTTCGCGGATTTGCAGGCAGATGTTGATGCCGTCGAAGCCCGGCATGAGCACGTCCAACAACACGAGGTCCGGCTTGTTTTCACGGAAGGCCTGCACGGCTACGCGCCCTTCCGCGCATTCCGTGACCGTGTAGCCCTCCACTTGCAGCACCTGCCGGACGATGTCGCGCGTGTCCGCGTCATCGTCGATTATGAGGATCTGCTCCGTGTTTGTCATTCTCACCCTTTCAGCAAGCTATCATCGTACAAGTTCTGGCCTGGTTGTCGGGCGATCGGCGCCACGTTCCGCGTCGGGTAGCCCCCCGGACGGATTACCATTGATTCGCGGGGCAATTGTAACATTCCGGTGTAGAGGAAGCAAAGGAGATTGAGTGTTGCTGCACGCCTGGGTGCTGGCCGCGCTGATATTTTGCGCCGTCCTTGCCTCATTGTCACTGCTGCGCGGCGTGGCGGGACTACTCGCCGTCCGCACCCTGCTGGGCGGCCTGGAGGCGGCGGCGCTCAGCGCGGGCGGGGTTGCCGGCTGGATCGTTCTGGTCGTCGTCTTCCATCGGGCGGCGTAGGGCGGTAGCATTGATGTTCCGGCCCGATCGACGGCCGCTAGTCGGAAAGGTCCGTCGGTGCTTCGACTCCGAGGTGTATATCCGCCGATCCCGACGCCATTTACTGCCGACGGCACACTCGCGACCGGCGAGCTGCGCCGGAATCTTACCTGGTGGGGCGGCACCGGGCTGGCCGGCTTCGTCGTGCTCGGTTCCAACGGCGAATACGTGGCGCTCAGCGAGCAGGAGAAGTTGGAGGCAATCCGGGTCACCCGCGAGTCCGTGGCGGCCGACCAATCGGTGATCGCCGGCACGGGCGCGGAGTCGACCGGGGAAACGATTCGCCTGTCGCGCGCCGCGGCCGACCTGGGGGCGGACGCGGTGATCGTGGTGACCCCCCACTACTACCGGACACGTATGGACGCCGCGGCGCTCCTGGCCCACTATCGCGCCGTCGCGGATGCCACACCGGTGCCCGTCCTCCTCTATAACGTGCCGGCTAATACCGGCATCGACATGGCGCCGGAGGTGGTGGTGCAACTGGCGGAGCATCCGAATATCGTCGGCATGAAGGACAGCTCGGGCAATATGCCCTCCATGGGAGAAGCGCTGCGCTCGGTGCCGGACGGCTTCGCCCTGTTCGCCGGCTCGGCCGGTTTCATGCTGCCCGCCCTTGCCCTTGGCGCCGCCGGGGCGATCGTCGCGCAGGCCAACGTCGCGCCCTGCGAGACGGTGGCGCTCTACGACGCCTTTGTGGCCGGCGATCTGGCCCTGGCGCGCACGCTGCAGCTCCGGCTCCTGCCGGTGAATGCCGCTGTGACCGCACGCTGGGGCGTCCCCGCCCTCAAGGCCGCCCTGGATCGCCTCGGCCACTACGGCGGTCCGCCCCGTCCGCCGCTACTGCCGCTGGGCCCCGCCGAACGCGCCGTGTTAGACCAGATCCTGGCGGCGGCGGGGTTACGCTAAGTCCCCACCCGTCGCCGGCGCACGGCACCGGCCGCGGCATGGAGGCAGGCCGCGCTGCCGGCCGCGTAGAGGGCGAGGAAGACCAGCCAGACGCCGGGCAGGTCGACGTTCGTTTTGCCCAGTGTCTGGTGCATCCAGAAGAGAGGATACCCGCCCCGCAACTGCGCCTCCGTCAGGGCCGCGGTCAACCAGGGATTGGTGGCGGCGAGCATTTCACCGGTGTAGACGAGCCACGGTGGTGGTTGGTCGGTGAGCGTGGGATAGCTCAGGGCGATACTCCCAATGAGCGGCGCGACGAACAGCGCCAGCACCGGCAGGCCGATCGTCAGCAGGCCGCAGAGGGCGTAGGCGACGGCGGTGGCGGCACGGCTGCCGCGGAAGGTGGCCGACGCCCACAAGCCGAGACTGCCGAAGAACAGGAGGGTGCCGAGCAGGAGGAGCGACGCCAGCACCAGCTCGGCGGGATCGACGCCGCCCATCAGGAAGGCCAGGCTTTCGATCGGTACGGCGGCCACCAGGACCAGAACCATATAGGCCAGGCTGGAGACGAGTTTGCCGAGGACGATCTGGCGGGGCGTGAGCGGTGTCGCGAGGAGCACGTCGTAGGTTTGGCGTTCCCGCTCGTTGACGATCGCCCCGGCGGTTTGGGCCGGGGTCATGACGCAGACGAAGAAGAGCTCGACGCCGACCACCATGGGGAAGAAGGCGCTGCCGACGGCGTAGCTGCCGCCGCTACTGCCGGATACCAGGGTGGCGGAGGTGGCGGCATAGACGCCGAGGAAGAACACGCCGATGATCACCAGGCAACACGACAGCAGCACGACTCGCCGTCCGCTCCGCAGGCCGCCGCGCAGCTCGCGCACGATCAGCGGGTTCAACTGGATACTCATGCCACGAGCGGTCCCGTATGCCGCATGAAGACGTCCTCCAGGTCGGAACTCTGCTCGCGAAAGCCGACCACCGGCAGGCCCGCCGCGACGAGGCGCGTGAGCAACGCCGCCAGCGCCGGATCGTCGAGCTGCACCTGGCCGCGGCACTGCAGACGGCCGCCCTCCCTGGTGACGGAGACGTTCTGGAGTTCCGGGGCCAGTCCCGCCAGCCGCTCCTCGACGTTCAGGGGGGGCGTGTCCGCGGTCAGCAGCTCGATGATGACGGTGCGTCCGCCGGCGACCTGATTGAGCACCTCGGCGAGGCTACCTTGGACGGCCAGGTGTCCCCGCTCAAGGATGCCGATGTGGCTGCAGATCTCGGCAAGGTCGGCCAGGATGTGGGAGCTGAGGAGGATGGTCTTCCCCAGGCGTTGGAGCTCGCGCAGCAGTTGGCGTAGCTCGATACGGGCGCGAGGGTCCAGCCCGGTCGCCGGCTCGTCCAGCACCAGGATCGTCGGGTCGTGGAGTAGCGTCCGCGCCAGCGCCAGGCGCTGCACCATGCCGCGGGAGAGCCCCCGCACATAGCCGTCGCGTTTTGCAGCCAGGTCCACCAGGTCCAGCGTGTCGCGGATCGCGGCGTCCCGCGTCTCGGCCGCCAGGCCGTAGCACCGGGCGAAGAAATCAAGATACTCCCACACGCGCAACTCGCCGTAGAGGCCGAACGTGTCGGGCATGTAGCCGAGCTGGCGGCGAATGGCCCGTGGCGCCGTCAGCACCGACTGTCCGAACACCTCCACCTCGCCGGAGGAGGGCACCAGGAGCGTGCAGATGACGCGCAACGTGGTCGTCTTGCCGGCGCCGTTGGGGCCGATCAGCCCGAAGATGCTGCCTTCCGGGACGTCGAAGGAGACATCGTCGACTGCCGGAAAGCGGCCGTAACGGTGGCGCAGATGGCGGATCGTGACGGCGTCGCGAACGTCACTCACGGCGGGCCGTCCAGGGCGACATCCAGCGTTTGCAACACTTCCTTGCCGGTACCGCCGCTCAGCTGGAGGCGGATCAGGCCGCGCGGGTCGATATAGCGACCGGGTTGGGGCACGGAAAAGACGCCCTGGGGCAAGCCCGGTTGGGCCTCCCAGGCCGCCGCCTGCCAATTATAGAGGGCGACGGATGGTCCGCTCCCGACGCCGGGGCGCGACGGCGCGCCGAAATTCAGACGAACGTGCAGCGCGTTCCAGGTCAGGCCGGTGGCGTTGCCGGGCAGGTGAAACTGGAAGACGGCAGTCGAACCGAGCGGTAACCCGGGACCGCCGAATTGATTGGCCACGCCACTATCCTGGAGCACTTCGCGCCGGGCGAGGCCGTAGGGGAGCGTGTACCCAGTGGGCGGCAGGTGGACCTCCACCGGCAGCAGTTCCAGCGTCGTGTTGTGCTGCTGGATCCGCTGGCCCTGGACGTCGACGGGGAAGGGCGCCACGTCGCTGAAGGCCAGGATGCGCGCCCCGCCGACCAGCCCGCCGGCCTCGGAGTAGCCTCCGGGCATCGGAATGCCGGAATTGACCACGCTCTCCAGGAGCGCCTGCTGGGCGTTATCGTCGCCCGTGTTCCCACCAGCCGTCCTCGGCAACGGCCGTCCCGGACCGCCACTGACCGGAGCGACGCTGCCGCTGAGCACCAGCCGGACATTGCGCTGTTCCCCCGGCGCGAGCGACTGGAGGCCGACCGTGTCGTTGCCGACGTCCAGCGTGACATCCTGCAGCAACCGGTTGCTAGTGTTCCGAATCCAGCCGCTGATGACCGGGCCGGCCAGGGTCAGGGACGAGTCGATCAGCGGTGGCGCCGGCGATTCGCCCGCCGTGCCATGCACGGCGAAGGCCTGCATCGACCATTTCTCCACCTCTATATTCTCGACGTGCGTGGTGGTGCCTTCGCCGACCACGGTGAGCACGGCCCGATCGGTGGTGCCGAAACCGGGGTCCAGCGGCGCGATGCCGAGGCCACTGCCGATACTGATGTTGTAGGATGTCCGGCCGGGCGAGAAGATGCCGACCGCGCCGGTGATCGTGGTGGCGGACGCCGTCGGGACGGCCGCGCTGTGTCGCGCGATCGTCACCGTATTGACGATGACGTCCGATCCTTTCAACTGCCGCGCCAGCAGGTAGGAACCGCCGGCAAAGACCACGCTGATGACCGGGATCGTCAGCCAGAGGAATTCGCGGCGGTCGAGCGCGCGCATGAGGAGATAGTTGCCCGGCCCGACCACCAGAATATAGCCGAAGATGAGCCAGGCCAGGAGCGATCCGGACGGCAGCGCCGCCTGGGGCAGCGAATAGACGGCGCTGGCGCTACCTACGCCGAAGCCTTGCTGAGAGGTTGCCATGCCGTCCAGGCTGTGCCGGCCGGCCGTGAGGATGTGTCCCCACGCCAGGGTCCCGCCGGGCGCGTCGTGGAGGGCGGGTGTGGCGGCGGGCATCGCCAGGAACGTGACCCAGCCGGCGCCGAACGGCCGGTCCACCACCAACGGCACCGACCCCGCCTGGAGGCGAACGACGCTGCCGGCCGTGGGGCGGCTGACGGCGACGGTGGTGGCGTCGGGGACCGTACTATGTGTCCAGGGCGCCAGCGACGCGCCGACATCGAGCACGGCGGTGCCGGTGAGGCGCACCGGGGCAATGGCGCTGAGGCCGCCCAGCGTCTCCGCCGCGCCGACGCCGCCGGCCAGCACGAGCTGGCCGCCGCTGCTGACCCAGCCGAGCAGCGTTGCCCGCTGCCCGGCGCTGAGTTCCGACGTCGCCGTGCCGTCGAGGACGAGGGCGTCGACGTCGTTCAGCGCCGGACCGCCGGCCGGCAGGTCGTCCAGGCTGAGGTGGGCAATCGAGACCGTACCGTCGAACTGGCGCACGCCGCGCAACGGATCCAGAGCGTCACGATTGGGCGAGATGATACCGTACAGGTAGTCCAGGGGGCTGAGCGCCGACACGGGCACCGTCTGGGAGAGCAACGTGCTCCCGCCGGCCGTGAGGGTGACGGTGCGCTGGCGATCGTTGGCCGGCGCGGGGGCGACGAACGTGAGTCGTTTCGAGGAATGGGTGGGGAGGACGGCCGCGGTGCTGTAACTGCCGGAGGCGATCGCGGGCGGATCGGCGGCGAGCTCCAGGCGGCCGTTGAGCGGCGGGCCATCGTTGCGGGCCAGGGCCGTCACCGGAAGCCAGCCGCCGGCTTTGTAGAAGCCATCGAATCCGGCCTGGACCTGCACGTCGAGGGTCGCCGTCGCGGTGGCGACCGGCGGCAGCGTGCCGGCGGCAGCCACACTGGCGGCGTCGAGTCGGGATCCCGTCAGGAGGAGCACCAGGCTGGCGCCGAGGGCGCGAAGGGCGTAGATCGGCATTCGCTTCCACATACGAGGAGTGTACGCCATGCTGCTAGAATGAGGCCGCGCCTTTGAACTCGAACAGGATGTGGATGCTCCGTCAGCTCGGTGACTTGATCCGCCAGCAGCATTATGTCCAGTCGTTTGCCGCGATCCGCCTACTGGCGGGCGTGGTCGGCGGCGGCGGCCTGATGATCGCCTTTTTGTCCACCGGTCGGGCGGAGGATCTGCGCTGGTTCTTCCCGCTCCTTTTCGTCTTCACCGTCGGTAATGTGCTGGCGGTGTGGCAGAGCAGTCGCCGGAGGATCGACCGTTGGCTCTTACCGCTGTCACTGCTGGATACGTTGCTCATTGCCGCCCTGATCTTCGCCACCGGTGGCATCGCCAGCCCGCTGGAACTGCTCTACCTGTTCCCGATTGGCCAGGTCGCCATCGGCGTCTCCGTGCTTTCCGCGTTGGTGGTGGCGGTGGCGGCGACGGTCACCTATACGGGCCTCCTGCTCACGCCTTTCGGCTTGATTAACCTGATACCGAATGCGGGCCTGACGTTGACCCACCTCAAGACGTTTAACGTCGTCGTGTCCGATGTGCTCTTCGTCGCGTTCGCGCTGGCGGCGGGGCAAGCGGGGCAGGCGCTGCGGGCCCACGAGCATCGATTACTGGCCCGCGGCAGCCGGCTGCGCCGCGAAGTGGGCACTCTCGCCCGTCTCGCCCGGACGGCGGCACGGGAGACGGAACTGGCGCCGATTCTTGGAGAGGTCTTGGCGACGGCCAGCCTGGAATTGGGCCTGGTCCGCAGCGCCGTCCTCCTCGGCGCCGGCGGGGAAGAAGGGCTGCAGGTCGTCTCGGCGCGCGGTTTTGGTTCCCCGACAGCGGACGGTGAGGGCGTGCCCGCGTCGATCGCCCGTGGCGTGCTGGTCCAGACGGTCGTCCGCCAGCGCCGGACGCTGACGACGCAACGGCGCTATCGGCGCAACCGCTCGAGCGGGACCGTGTACGAGGAATACAGCCCCGGCGCGGCCGCGGCGCCGCTCCTGGTCGGTGACGTATGCCTGGGCTGCCTGTACGTCGACGCCGGGGAGCACCACGCCCGCTGGACCGACGAGGCCTTGCTCCTCCTGGAAGCCTTTGCCGATCTCACGGCCGGGGCGGTGGACAATACCCGACTGTACAGCGGGTTGGTGGCGGAGAAGTCGAAACTGGAAGCCACGATGGGCGCCGTCACCGACGCCCTGCTCATCTTCGAACCGAGCGGCCAGATTCTGCTCGCCAACGCGCCATTTCGGACGCTCTTTGACATCTCGCCGCACGCGGCGGAGATGACGATCGGCGGACTGACCAAGTACGTTCAGGAACAGCAGCGCCTGGGGTTTACCGACAGCAGCCACGAGACCACCGAGCTCTTCCGGCCGGACCCGGCCGAAGTGGAAGTTGGCCGGCCGCCCCGGCAGCTGCAGCGGCGCGGCAAAATCGTCACGAACGACGCCGGCCAGACGGTAGCGACGGTGCTGACGTTTCATGACGTCACCGAAGAGCATCAGGCGGAGCGCGTGCGCTCCGAGATTTTGGCGACGGTGTCGCACGAGCTGCGCACGCCGCTGACCTCGATTAAAGGTTTCATGCAGATCTTCGACCGCCGGCAGCGCCGGGGCGACTCGGTCGCCGGAACGCACGAGTTGCACCTGGTGCTCTCCCAGGTCGATCATCTGATGGCGCTGGTGGACGACCTGCTGGACGTCTCGCACCTTCCCGGTCGCCACATGCACCTCACCCGCAGCCGGGTCGATCTTGCCGAGCTGGGCCGGAGGCGCATTGAGAACATCGTGCTGGCGACCGGCCGGCAGATTGAGCTGCGCTGCGACGCCGCGCAGGTGTGCGGCCAATGGGATGGCAAGAAGCTGGCCCAGGTCGTGGACAATCTGCTCAATAACGCCGTCAAGTATTCAGAGCCCCACTCCGCCATCGAAGTCCGGCTGCGCAATACGCCGGGGGCCGTGCAATTGACCGTCCACGACCTCGGTGTGGGCGTGGTGCCGGAGCACCTGGATGACGTCTTCGAGGCGTTCTTCCGGGTGGACAATACGACGACCCGCCGGACCAACGGCCTGGGAATCGGCCTCTATCTGTGTAAGCGCATCGTGGAACAGCACGGCGGTAAGATCTACGTCCGGAGCCAGCCCGGCGTGGGAAGCGAGTTCGGCTTCTCACTTCCCCTCACCCTTCCTGATGCCCCGCTGCTGGAACGCGGCAACGGCGTTATGGTCGGCCGTCGTGGCCGGCCGGGCCTCAGTGAATGAAGGTCACCCCCCAGCCCGTATGGGCCCAGCGATAGGTGACGCGACCGAAATACGGATAATCCATCTCGCTCACCTGGAACCAGCCGTTCGCACCGACCGAGACGACGTAGGCGACGTGGCCGGCGCCATACGCGCCTTCCACGCCCGGCTGAAAGACCGCAATCGCGCCGACGCCCGGCACGCTATTGACAGTGAAGCCTGCATCCGCCGCCGCGGTGCTCCAGTACCAGGCGTTCCCCGAGATACTGCGGCCGATATCGGGCCGCATCTGTGCCGCCCAATACGTGCATTGCCCATACGGGAACCACGAGGCTTCGGCCGTACCCGCCAGCGGGACGAGCACCAGCATCGTCACGGCGATCAGGCTGACCAACCATTTACGCAAGCGTTTCCACCCTCCTCACGGAGCCCCTCAGCGCTGAAGCGCCTCCGTGGCCGCTGCGAGGCTGCCAACCCTCCCAGGAGCCGCCCGGAACGCGCCCACTGAGCGGCGGACTACCGACGGCGTTATCAGACCGGCTGTTTTCCCAGGACGGCCAGACCGACAACCCAGGCAGTGTACGTAAGGAGACGGTGAATCGTCGCCTGCGTGGCCCCAATGTACTAGGCGGCCCCTCCCGCGCTAGACGTAGCCGCGCTTGACGAGGAGCTCGCCGGTGAGGACGGCGCCGCGGGCGGCGCCCATGCGCGTGTTGTGCGAGACGAGCACCCACTTAAGGCCGTTGCCAAGCGCGTGGTGCGTTTCGACCCGGCCGACGACCGTGGCCATACCCTGGTCGGTGTTGCGGTCCAGGCGGGGCTGGGGGCGGAACGGGTCGTCTCGCAGGACGATGGGGCGACACGGGGCGGACGGGAGCCCTAATCCCTCAAGGTCGCCGGCGAAGCCTTCCATCGCGGCCTGCGCCGCATCGGCGGAGGCCGGTCGCCGGGTCGAGGCAAAGACCACCTCCGTGTGCCCATCGCGCACGTTCACCCGCGTACAGGTCGCGCCGATGGCTAGCGGCAGCGGATCGATGGCGCCGTCCGCCAGCGTGCCCAGAATTTTGGCGGTTTCACGCTGGACTTTCTCTTCCTCTTTCGGAATATAGGGAATCACGTTGTCCACAATGTCGAGCGCCAGCACGCCGGGGTTGCGACCGGCACCGGAGAGCGCCTGCATGGAGACCATGAGGACGGTCTGCAGCCCGAACGCATCGAGGATCGGCTTGAGCGTGATCGCCATGCCGGTGGTGGTGCAATTGGGAATCGGCACGACGTAGCCGCGCCATCCCCGCCGCTGACGCTGCTGGTCGATTAAGGGCACATGATCGGCGTTGACGCCGGGGATGAGGAGCGGGACATCCGATTCCATGCGAAAGGCCGAGGACGTGCTGACCACCGGCACCTGCTTCGCCAGACGCGGCTCCAGTTCCCTGGCGACGTCGCCCTCTTCCACGCCGGTGAAGACCAGATCAAGACCGGCCGGATCGAAGGTAGCGGCGTCCTCGACCAGCATCGTCGCGTACGGCGCCGGCAGCGGTTCGTCGCATAGCCAGCGCGAAGCGCCGGTGCCGGCGTCGCGGATCGCTTCGTCGTACCGCTTACCGGCGGAGCGCGCCGAGGCGGCGAGGCGAGTGACCGTAAACCAGGGATGCTTATCGAGGGCGACCAGGAACTGTTGTCCCACCACCCCGGTCGCCCCGATTACCGCCACACGTACCGCCATGAACATCGCTCCTTAGCACCGCATGCCCCGGACGGCATGCTTTGTCCGGGCGCAGCCACCGCGCCACGCTACAGCGTACCCACAATCGCCGGATTGTGCCCAGCACGGCCGCATACTGCCCGCAGCATGTACAATCGTCGCCGCGTCTGTCGTCAGCAGCGGGGAGGGCCGAGGTTTTGCCTGTGCCGGAAGAGGTTCGCAGCGAACATGCACGGTTACTGGAGCTTATCAACGACCTGACGGAACTGGTCGGCCCGTCCGGTGAGGAAGGCCCGGTGCTGGACGTCGTCGCCGCCCTCTGGACGGAGGCCGGTCTGGAGGTCGAACGCAGCCAGATCGGCAACCTGGTCGGCCGGGCGGGGGGGCGGGGGCCACGGCTGCTGCTGGCCGCCCATGCCGACGAGCTCTGCTACTTCGTGCGGGCGATCGACCCCGCCGGGTATCTCTGGCTGGCGAACGGCCAAGCCTGGGCGCGCACGACGAGTCTCCGCAACGCCTTCACCATCGGCGCCCCGGTGCACGTCCTGGCGCGGCGCGGCCCGCTGCCCGGGTATATCGCCACCGTCACGGGCCACATGGCCAGCCTGGTCTTGCGCGAGCCGGCGGAGTTGACCTGGAACGACTTCTGGGTCGACACGGGGCTGACGCGCGACGAGCTCCTGGCGCACGGTGTGACGGCGGGGACGCGCGTCGTCTGGCAGGCCAGGACGCGACGCGTGGGGCGCCACCTGGTCGGGAAGGCGTTCGACGATCGCGTGGCCCTGGCGGTCATCACGGAGGTGGTCCGGCGCGTCCCGGAAGCCGAGCGCCGCTGGGAGCTCGCGCTGGCCGCCACGGTGCAGGAGGAGATCGGCGTCATCGGCGCTTCGGCGCTGGCGGCGCGCGAGCGGTTTGCCGCCGCGATCGTCGTGGAAACGGGGCTCACCGGCGATGTGCCGCAGGCCGGCGACACCAGCATGCCGATTCAGCTCGGCGCCGGTCCCGCCTTGGTACACAAAGACTCGCTCGTCCACTACGACCACGCCCTGACCTGCCGGCTGGAGCAGGCGGCGGCGCACTGCGGCGTCGCCATTCAACACGCGGTCTTCGGCAGCTTCGGCAGCGACGGCGCCGCCTTCATGAAGGCCGACATCCCCACCGCCATGGTGGCCTTTCCCACCCGCTATACGCACACGCCGTTCGAGACGGTCGACGAACAGGACATCGCCGGGCTGGTTGACTGGCTGTGCGCCTTCGTCCGTGGCCGGAGCGAGCCGTCCGCTTAACACAACCGGGGGAGCCCGGAGCGTGCTCCAGACTCCCCCAGCCTCCGAGCGCCGGGCCGGCTGTGCTCAACGGTTCCAAAAGCCGGAGAGGCCGCTGGCCTCTCCATCACCGGCACCGGCAACTCGCGGGTTGCCCGACCAGCGTCGGGCTGGCTAGTCGACCTGCCATTCTCCGAACAGCAGAGTCGCGGCTAATCGTGGCGTTCGCATGCTCCCTTCTGCTGCGAGGCCGGCCGGGTCACCTGGGAACGGTGGCTGCAGCCATGCGCACCGGCGTGTCGTTCGAATGGGCGCACATCCTGCCGCATCCGGCGCTTCTACCGTACCAGCCCGCCCCTGTACGGTCAATATGCAGCCGCTGTTCCGACCGCGGCGGACGTGGTACTTCGGCGTACAATGGGATAAGACAGGGAGGGCAGCCAATTGGTGACCGAGCAGTCCTTCGACGAGCGCCTGGTCGAAGATATGAAGACGGCAATGCGGGCGCATGACGAGGTACGCGTCAGCGCGATCCGCTTCTTGCGGTCGGCGGCGAAGAATCGCCAGATCGAACTGGGTCATCCGCTCACGGATGCGGAGATGACCGACGTGATCCGC
>JAICXR010000281.1 GCA_025980355.1 Chloroflexota bacterium
AGACGCCCCTCAAGCTCGCCAAGGCCCTGCAAGAGGCCGGCGTGCCGATTTGGGGTACGCCATTCGACGCGATCGACCTGGCCGAAGACCGCGAGCGGTTCGGCAGGCTGCTGGACAAGCTGGGCATCCCGCAATCCGAGCACGGCTTTGCCTACAGTCTGGACGAGGCGCGGCAGGTGGCGGCCCGCATCGGCTATCCCCTCCTGGTGCGCCCGTCCTACGTGCTCGGTGGCCGCGCCATGGCCATCGTCTACGACGACGAGGCGCTCAGCACCTTCGGTGAGGAGGCGAAAGTCGCCGCCGAGGGCCGCGCCTTCCTGCTCGACCGCTACCTGGAAGACGCCGTCGAGCTGGACGTCGACGCCGTAGGTGACGGCCGCCACGTGGTCATCGGCGGGGTGATGGAGCACATCGAAGAGGCCGGCGTCCACTCCGGCGACTCCGCCTGCGTGCTGCCGCCCTTTCGGGTGCCGGCGGCCGAGCTGGCGACGGTGCGCGACTACACGATCCGCCTGGGCCAGGCACTTGGCGTGAAGGGCCTGCTCAATGTGCAGTTCGCCATCCAGGGCCATCGCGTCTACGTGCTCGAGGTGAACCCCCGGGCCAGCCGGACGGTCCCCTTCGTCAGCAAGGCGACGGGTGTGCCGCTGGCCAAGGTCGCCGCGCGGGTGATGGCCGGGCAAACTCTGGAGGCAGCGGGCCTTCCGGGCGAGCCGGCGGTGTACGGCTACTTCGTCAAAGAGGCGGTGCTACCCTTCCGTAAACTGCCCGGCAGCGACGCCCGGCTGGGGCCGGAGATGCATTCCACCGGCGAGGTGATGGGCCACGCGCCGGACTTCGCCCACGCCTTCGCCAAGGCGTCCCTCG
This sequence comes from Chloroflexota bacterium, assembly GCA_025980355.1. Taxonomy (GTDB): domain Bacteria; phylum Chloroflexota; class UBA4733; order UBA4733; family UBA4733; genus UBA4733. Next base: position 868 of record JAICXR010000281.1, read on the forward strand.
GCGCCGGAGAGGATCTGCCCGACCGCGGCATGGCGCTCCTCTCCGTCAACGACAACGACAAGCGTTTCGTGGTGAACCTGGGCCACGACCTGCGCGACCTCGGCTTCGGCCTGGTCGCCACCCACGGCACGGCCGCCAAGCTGGCGGAGGCCGGGCTGCCGGTGCGTTCGGTGAACAAGGTCGCGCAAGGGTCGCCGCACGTGGTCGACCTGATCCGGCAAGGCGACGTGCAGATGGTGATCAACACGCCGATCGGCTCCATGGCCTTCGAGGACGGCGCCGAAATCCGTCTCACCGCCCTGCGCCAGCGCGTCCCCCTCGTCACCACCATCTCCGCCGCCCTGGCCGTCGTCGGCGCCATCCGCGCCGTGCGCCAGGAGGCCCTGGCCGTGCGCAGCCTGCAGGAGCACTACCGGCTGAGCGGGGCATCGGGTGAGGAGTGAAAGCCTGAAACCGGTGACTTCGGTGCGTCAGGAGCGCATGAGCACCGATGTGACCCGGCGTACGCCGCTGCGCCGCATCGGAAGCTTCGCCGGCTACTTGTTATAGAGCTTGCCGAGCGAGAACTCCGGCTCCCAGACGAGTGGCGCCCCGGCGTCCGGACCGATGAAGTTTGGCTGCCGGCCATAACGACCCGTCCTGCACGCGCCGCTCGTACTCGAAGTTGTAGCGTAGCGACTCGGTGCGCTCGCATCGCTCCCCCGCCGCTGGTTCCGTCGTGCCGTCGTGGCCCTCTTCCCTTCGGCGCCGGCCCGTACCGGTTGGCCGGGCGCTCCTCGCGCCGGGTCGGCACCGCCTAACGCCATTCGCCGCTCCGGGTTGGCATCATACAGTGTTCTGGGTACCATTCGAGCGCCGCCAGGAGAGGACCTGCCGTGGTCGTGATAGCACGCCTCGCCCTGGTTGAGAGTCAAGCCGGAGGCGCAGCGAGTATCAGCGCGAGGGATGGAGTCATGAGCAGGGAGCACGAGACGGCGATGCAGACGAACCCGGTGGTGGCGGTCGAGCGTACCACGGAACACGAGGTCTCCTGGGGCTTCATGCAGTGGCTCTGCAGCGGGGCCCAGTTTGCCGACGCCCAGCAAACGTTCGGCTACGTCGAGATCCTGCCGGGTCGGAAGAACCCGCGGCACCTGCACCCGAACAGCGACGAGGTGCTGTATCTTCTGGACGGCGAACTCGACCATCGGATTGACGACCAGGTGTTCCATTTGGAAGCCGGGATGGCGATCCATATCCCCCAAGGCGCCGAGCACGACGCGCGGAATACCGGCGCCACCGTCGCCCGCATGGTCGTCGCCTACCCGACCGCCGATCGCCAGGCGGTGATGTGCGAGGCGGGAGAGGAGTAGCACCGCTGGAGGAAGGCGGGCGGGCGGCCTATACCAGGCCTAGCGCCTCGTCCAGTTCCCGCTGATAGGCGTCGACCTGGGAGTCCACGATTTCCTCCAGCGTCACCGCCCGCCCGGCGACGCCCGATTCGATGATGGCGTAGACCAGGGCGACGTCGCGTAACGCCACCTCGCCGCTGACTTCCGGGACGCGCTCGCCGCGGATGCACTGCGCGAACTCGTAGTACTCAAGCGCCAGCAGCTTTCGGTCGGTGACCGGGAACGGGAACGTGTACCCGGCCACGCGCTCGCCGCCGAACAGGGCGGCGGCGGCCGGTTCCAGCCGGTAGCTGGGGGCGTAGCCCAGCACGGCTTCGCCGCTCAGTTCACGGCCCTCGCGGAACAGCCGGACCGGCCGGCCGTTGCGGTCGCCGGGGGCGACCAGGGAACCCACACTGCCCCAGAGGGCACGTTCGCTGCGCGACTGGCCGTGGCCGGCGTGCGAGTCGAGCCACTGGCCCGTCGCCCCGCTGGTGAACTTCAGATAGGCGAACAGCGTGTCCTCGCCGGTGGCCTCGACCTGCTCCGGCATCGTGGCCGCCCATTTTTCATAAAACCCGCCCGGACCGGACGTGCCTCCGCGGTAGCGGACCTTTTCGAATATCTTCGCCTCGCCATATGCTTCCCGGACCGTCCCGAGGTAGTACTGCAGGATGTCGGCGTTGTGGACACCGGCGTCCAGCACGATCGTGCCGGAGCGCTTCTGGTGCCGCCAGGGCGTGATGACAATCCGGTTGCCGCCGCCGATTCCCGTCTCCACCATCAGGCGCGGCGTGCCGATCGCCCCATCGTCCAGCAACGCCTTCACCAGGCGGTTCATCGGGTCACGGCGGTAGTTCTCCGCGACGGAGAGGACGCGCCCGGCGCGTTCCGCCGCCGTCAGCACCTGCTTGCAGCCGCGGATCGTCAGGGCCAGCGGCTTCTCGCATTGGACATGCAACCCGAGGTCGAGGCACTCTGTGGCGACGCGATGGTGGACGCCGGTGTCGACCGTCACATCCGCGCCGTCCAGGTCCTCAGTTTCGCGCGCCATTTCCGCCACGGAAAGGAAGACGCGCGGCCGCTGGCCGAGCAGCCCGGCCGCCTCGTCCGCCAGGTCCTCGGCGTTCTGTACGTTCAGGTCGCACACCGCCCGTAACGTGACGCAGGCGAAGTCGCTCTCTGCCAGCTCCGCCAACCCGGTGAGGTGCCGGCGCCCCATACCGCCGCAGCCGACAATGGCAAGGTTTACCTGATCCACGACTCTTGCCTTTCGCTAGGAACCCCGCTGCGGCGCGTCCTTCCCGCGCTCAAGCTCCGCCAGGCGGCGGCGCAGCCGTTCCTGTTCGGCCAACGCCTCCTGGCGGAGCCGGTCGTGTTCCGCCACTATCTGGCGCAGGCGCTCCTGCTCCGCCAAGGCTTGTTGCTGTTGACGCCGTACAGCGCGTTCGACCTCACCCTCTCGCAGGAGCCGGCGGCCGTCCGGCAGATACACCGCCGCTCGCGCGCCTTCCAGTCCGAAGGCCAGCGGGATCACCCGGCTCGCCCAGCGCCCCACAGCGTCTCGCCGCCAGGGCCGGTACTCCCCCTGCTCCAGTCGCCAGCCCAGCCCGCCCTCCGGGGCGTACCGGTACTGCGGGTCGAGCGTCAGGTACTCCCGCACCCCCGCCTGCCGGTAGCTGTACCCCTTCCCCCGCTCCAGGTCCAGGTCGTTCTCGTAGGTCTCCTTGCTCAGGATCTCGATGACCAGGGCCGGCGCGCCGTCCTCGGGCACGTTCAGGGAGCGGCGCGCGTCGTCCCAGGGATGCAGGTAGACGAACACGTCGGGCAACGTCGTGTAGGCCGAGCCGTCGGGATGCCGGAACTGGCGGATCATCGTCTGCCCGCCCGCCTGCCAGGGGACCGCGGTCCCCTCCGGCACGGCCACCGCCGCCGCCTCGTTGATGCCGGAGCGCAGGGTGAGGATCGCCGTCTGGTGGAGGTTCGTGCCCAAGACGCTCTCCTCGGTGTCGTCCGGCGGCCAGACGGACGGCAATGGCGCCAGGGCAACATTGTGTCGGTCGTGCATCGATGCCTCCCGTGGCATGGTGGTCTCCGCCGCCATCCTACCACGCGCCGCCCCCGTTGCCGTTGCCGCGCTACACTGCGGGGGCGGTGGGCACGGCGGACTGCGCCCTGCCACCGGCGCCCCGTCCAGGGAAGGAGAAGCCTCGGTGCCGTTCGCTTCGATCCAAGGATTGGAGATGTTCTACGAGGAGCACGGCCGACCGGAAGGGCCGCCGTTGGTGCTCCTCCATGGCTTCAGCGGCACCGGGCGCGTCTGGCAGGAACACCTCGCTGCCCTGGGCGCCACCTACCGCCTCCTTGTGCCGGACCTGCGCGGCCACGGCCGCACCGACAACCCCGGCGGTCTCGCGGCGATGAACCACCGCCAGTTTGGCCGCGACATCATCGCCCTGTGCCGGGAGCTTGCTCTCGAGCGTCCGATCTTCGTCGGCCACAGCACCGGGGCGATGCTCCAACTGGAGATCGGCGTCGAGGCGCCGGAGTTGCCCCGGGCGCTCGTCCTGTCCGCCGGCACCTACTTTTACGGCGAGGAACTGCGCGCCTGGTGGCGGAGCCGCACGCCTGAGACGCACGTGCCGCCGGAGCGGCGGGCAGTGCTGCAGGCGGTGCATACGGCGCAAGGGCCGGACCAGTGGCGGCTGCTGGCCGAGGCCTTCCTCGCCTTGCACCGGCACGCACCTGAGGAAGACTTCCCCGATGCCGAGGAGCTGCGCGGCATCCGGGCGCCGACCCTCATCATCCACGGCGATCGCGACTGGTTCTTCCCCGTGGCGGTGCCGGTGGCACTCTACGGGCTGATCCCGGGGAGCGAGCTGTGCATCCTGCCCAACGCGGGCCACGGCCA
>JAICXR010000340.1 GCA_025980355.1 Chloroflexota bacterium
AGAATGGGGCGACTACGTCCGGCAGGAGACGCTGGCCGAGGCGATCCAGTCGGAAACCGTCCCCGGTGGCATCACCTGGCGCGGTCCGCTCGGCGGCGAGGAGGTCGAGCTCTCGCTGGCGCGCTCCGGGGCGCCGGGGCGGAGGACGGGGGATGAGGAGTGACGGTGGGAGGCGGAATGTGCCTCTCCTCATCCCCTCATCCCCTATACTGGCAGTCATATCGCCATAGCCGTCGGGATGGGAGTCGCCATGGTCGCCGTGCAGCCGTTTCGGGGCCTCCGCTATAACCAGACGAAGGCCGATGCCCTGGAGAACCTGCTGGCCCCGCCCTACGACGTCGTGAGCCCGGCCGAGCGCGAGGTGCTGGTCGGGCGCAGCCCCTATAACATCATCCAGGTCGAGCTGCCGGTCGGCGGGGACGACCGGTACCAACGGGCGGCGGAACTCCTGGCCGGCTGGCGGCGCGACGGCATCCTGGCCCAGGAGCACGCCCCGGCGGTCTATCTGTTGGAGGAACGGTTCAGCGTCGACGGGGGCGACTACCGTCGCCTGGGCGTGTTGGCGGCGGTGACGGTCGAGCCCTGGAGTAGCGGCGCCGTCCTGCCGCACGAGCACACCATGCCCGGCCCGAAGGTTGATCGCCTGCGGCTGCTAAAGGCGACGCAGACGAACATTAGCCCCATCTTCCTCATGTACGACGACCCCGGTGGCCGGATTCGGACCACCCTGCAAACGGTGACGGCGCAGGAGCCGGTGACGACGGTCCGCCTGGAGCCGGGGGAGATTCCGCACGCGGCGCAGGAGAGCCGGCTCTGGCCGGTGACGGATCAGCAGATCCTGGAGACGCTGCTCCCGGCGTTCGCGGCCGCCCAGGCCTACATCGCCGACGGCCACCACCGGTACGAGACGGCATTGACGTACCGCGAAGAACAACGGGCCGCCCATCGCGACGCGCCGGACGGCCCCTGGGACGCGGCCCTCATGTTCCTGGTGGCCGTGGACGACCCGGGATTGGTCGTGCTCCCGTTTCACCGCATCGTCAATAACGTTAGCGCCGACCGGGTGGCCGGTCTGCCGGAGGCGCTGGCGCGCCGTTTCGATCTTCGCCCGGTACCGGCGGGGACGCCGCTGGACGAAGCACTGCAGCGCCTGCGGCAGGCCGGAGCCGGCGCGATGCTGATTGCCGGCCTGGGGACGGGGCCCGTGCTCGCGCGGCTCCGTGTCGACCCGGCGGAAGCCTTGCCGGCGGATCGGGCTCGTTCCTGGCGGTCACTGGATGTGAGCGTCCTCCACGGCCTGGTTTTGGGACCGTTGCTGGGCCTGGGCGAGGAGGAAATCCGCAGCGAGCGGTACGTGCAATTCACCCGTGATGCCGCCGAAGCCGTGGCCAGCGTCCGCAGCGGGCAGGCGCAACTGGCCTTTCTGCTCAACGCGACGCGGCCGGAACAGGTCTGCGCGGTGGCGCGCGACCACGAGCGCATGCCGCAGAAGTCGACGTTCTACTATCCGAAGCCGTTGACCGGCTTCGTCCTCTATCCGCACGATCGCTAGGCTATTCGAAGATAAGGGGAGAACGACATGGCAGGCAATCTCGTCGAAGTCTTCACCAACTCGTACGGCCGCTACGGCGTGGCGGCGGCCATTGCCCTGGTGCCGAAACTCGGTCTCAACCACATCGAGCTGGCCATGCGCGGGCACGGCGGGCAGGTTGTTGTGCCGACGGACGTGGTGGCCGGGGAGGATATGGGGCCGGAGCGGGAACGGCAACTGCGTCAGACGCTGGCGGAGCACGGCGTGGAGGCGATCACCGGCAACGGCGGCGACAACATGCGCGATCCGGCCGGCGTCCGGCGCTTCAAAGCGCGGCTCGACCTGGCGCAGCGCCTCGGCATGCGCATCGTCATCGGCAGCGGCGGCGAAGCGACGGAAGAGGACCGCCCCGCCCTGATCGCCACGCTGCGCGACGTCGGCGACTATGCCGCGGCGCGCGACCTCACCGTCTGCTTGGAGACGCACCCGGGCATTACCGTGAACGCCGCCCAGATGTTGCGCACGATGCAAGAGTTGCAGCACCCGGCGGTGAAGCTGAACTTCGATACGGGGAACATCCTCTACTACAATGAGGGCGCCCACGTGATCTCGGAGCTCCGCGCCGTGTTGCCCTATGTCGGCCACGTGCATTTGAAGGACAGCCGGGGGCGGCTGCGCGACTGGTATTTCCCGGCCCTCGGCGACGGCGGCGCCGTGGACTTCGCCTCCGTCGGCCGCGTGCTCAACGATGGGGGCTTCTTCGGCCCCTTCAGCATCGAACTGGAGGGCATCCAGGACGAGCCGGAACTGACGCTGGACGAGCGCCAAAGTCGCCTTCAGCGTTCGGTCGACCATCTGCGCAAGGTCGGCTTCCTGTAGGCGGTACCATGGCACGGGAGAGGAGCGCCGACCGATGGCCGATCCCGTGCAGGAAACGGCGGAGATCAAGGCCCTGGCGCTGGAATTGGGCTTCGATCGTGTCGGCGTCACCACGGCGGAACCGTTTCAGGCGCTGCACGAGCTGCTGTTGGAGCGCATCCGGCACGGCCTGATGGGCGGCCTTGCCTGGTTCACGGCCGAACGCGCCGCCGTCGCGTCCGACGTTCATCACCTGGTGCCGGCCGCTCGTTCCATCATTTCGCTGGCGATGTCCTACCTGGGGTCCGACGCCTACTTGCCGTCCACGCCCGGGACGCCGCGCGGGCGGGTGGCGCGCTACGCCTGGGGCCGCGACTACCACCCGGTCCTCTTGCAGCAGACTGCCCGCTTCATCGACGAGTTGCGGCGGCGCTACGGCCACACGGATGCGCGCAAGGGCATGGTGGATACCGCCCGCATCGTCGATCGGGCCGTCGCCCAGCGGGCCGGCGTCGGCTGGTACGGCAAAAACACCTGCATCCTGACCCATAGCCACGGCTCGTGGGTCTTCCTGGCCGAGGTGGTGACCGACCTGGAACTGGTACCCGATCGACCGTTGCGCACGACGTGCGGCGCCTGCACCCGCTGCATGCCGGCCTGCCCCACGGGCGCCTTGATTCGCCCCGGCGTCATGGACGTCGGCCGTTGCATCTCCTACCTCACGATCGAAGAGCGGGGCGCCATCGCCGCCGATCTCCGTGCCGCGATGGGGGACTGGATCTTCGGCTGCGACGTCTGCCAGGAAGTCTGTCCGGTGAATAGAAAGGCGCCGGCCGCGGCGCGGCCGGAGTTCGGCCCCGCCCACGGCATCGGGCCGAGCCCGGAGCTGTTGCCGCTGTTGCCGCTGACGCCGGAGGAGTTTTCCGCCCGCTTTGCCGGCACGCCGATCAAGCGGGCGAAGCGGGACGGACTGCTGCGCAACGTGTGCATCGCGCTGGGTAATATCGGCGACCCCGTCGCCATCCCGGCGCTCGGCACGGCCCTGACGAACGACCCGGCGCCGCTGGTGCGCGCCCACGCTGCCTGGGCCCTCGGCCGCTGGCAGGAGCCCGCCGCGCGCCGCGCGCTCGACGCGGCGCGGCGGCGGGAGGGTCAGGACGGCGTGCGGTCAGAGATTGAGCTGGCGCTCGGGGGATGAGGGCACGACCTCTTGCCCGCTCTCCCGCAGGAAATTGGCCACGGACAGGAGCCAATCCCCTTCGCCCAGGAGGAGCCAGCGATGGGGTGCGTCCATCCAGCGGAGCGTCAGGAGCTCGCGCTGGATGCGTGCCAGCCAGGCCTCCGGGTTCGCCTGCCAGCGCTCGTCCCCGAGGCCCACATCGCCCGGCCGTAACGCTTCTTCCGGATGAACGAGGCCATAGTCGGGACTCAGGATGAGGGCGACATCCGCTTCCTGCGTGGCGCGCTCCCAACTGGTGGCGAAATCGCTCTGCGCTCGGCACATCAGATAGGCCGGGCCGGCCGCCGTCGTGTCGCGTTGGGCACAGCCGACGAGAGCGAACGTCGCCAAGGTATTCTCCACAGTGAAGGCGCCACGCGCCGAAGTCATGGCATTCTACATGGCGCCGTGCGGTTGTGCCGTCACGGCGTCTTGCGGACGTATTCCGCCATTCGGTGGGCGATGTCGTCCTGCAACTGCGCGGTCAATCCACCGTCCACCGCGATCGCCTGACCGCTGATGAAGGTCGCTTCGTCGCTCGCCAGGAAGAGCGCCGTGTTGGCGATGTCGTCCGGCGTGCCGTAGCGGCGGACGGGATACATCTCGGCGCTGAGGCGGGCCCGTTCGGGATGCTCCTCGCCC